>JANRJG010000037.1 GCA_033875315.1 Candidatus Methylacidiphilales bacterium | reverse complement strand
ACCCCCCCCAAGAGTGCCCGTTGCATGAGGGGAAACTGAAATAGTTCGATGAGGCGGGTAAGTTCGGCAGTAACACTCATAAGTTCACCGTCCTCCAAATCCCGTACCGCTTTTAGATTTTGACCAAATCAGCAATTCGCCATTTTGACCCCCAGCGGCAAGTTGATGTCCTCCAGGATGCCAAGCTAGACAAGAAAACCCGTCGGGTGCACCTTCCAAACTTTGTGCGACTTGTTGGGCTTTGTGCCACAGACAAACTTGACCGTCGTCAGCGGCTGATGCTAGGAGAAAGGTGCCAGGTTGAAAGGCTAAAGCCTGTACTAGACCTTCATGAATCTCCAACATTCGACCATCCCAACCTACTCTTGGATTGGGGTGCAGTTCCCAAACCACAACACTTTCCACGCTAGACACGGCTAATAGAGGAGCACCTATCGCCGTGACTGGTTTCGACCACGCCAAGCTGCGGATTTTACCGGGAAAGCCGCGCATCACCCAAGGGTCGAGGTATCCCCATTCCCAAACTGTTAGGGTGTTGTCCAGATTAGCAGCAGCTATGTACTTGCCATCCGGCGACCAAGCAATTGCAACACTCGCGCTAGGCAAAGCCAAGATATAGGGGTCATCATCCCAAGATGAAGCATTCCAAACCTTGACTCCTCGATCGCCACAAACTGCCAGGTGTTCTCCGTCTGGATGCCAGCACATCCCCAGTACAGACGACAGCTCAAAATTCAGCGTCGCTGCTACTTCCCCCGCATCAGCATCCCACACTTGAACGTAACGCCCTAAACAAAAGGCAAGATAATTGCTTGTGGGACTCCAGCTAAGCGTGTCAACCCAAGCTGGAGCATTTTCCAGTGTGGCAATTAATTGGCTCTCTTCTGGCTCAATGCGCCAAATTTTCACCCGTCCATCCTGACCGCCAGCAGCAAGAAATTGCCCATCCTGGGAAAATGCTACGCAGTCCACCGATCGCCCGTTCCCTTGTTGCAGGGGCAGCAGGGTTAGACTATTTCCCTTTTGATTGGGCAAATTCCGGCACAGCATGACTTCCCCTGCCGCTGAACTAACGGCTAAGACTTTACCGTCAGGCGACCAAGCCAACCCCGTTACATATTCAGAGACTGTCTCCGAAACCTGTCGGTCAAATAATTTTTTACCATTAGCACTTAAGCCATACACGCTAAAAAGTCCTCTCTCAGTTTGGCTGCATCTAAATTTCGTCCAATAAACACCAGTTCGTTTTTGCGAGTTTCTCCAGGCTTCCAGGTGCGATCGCGTATCCCATCAAACAGCATATGAACACCCTGGAAGACAAATCGATTGTCTTCTCCTTTTAGGGTGAGAATGCCTTTCATGCGGAAGATATCGACTCCTTGAGTTTGCAGCAGATGCAGCCGTTGTTCATCTCAAAGATTTCCTCGTCGGTGTTGATGACCAGTTCGTGGTCGACGCCGACCTCGCCGAATTCGTTTTCGATGACCGCGATGCGCTGGCCGTGGTTTTCCGTCAGGATGCGGTTGAGGAGGGTGGTTTTGCCGGCCCCGAGGAAGCCGGTCAGGATGGTGACGGGGATGGGAGTGCTCATGGGTTGGGAAGATTCAATTGGGCAGCGGGGTGTCAGCGACCTTGGGCGATTTTTTGAGGGAAGAAAGCACGAGGCAAACCAAAAGGACCGCCACGTTGGTCAGGACGATGGTCGGGCCGGTGGGTAATCCAAGGGAATTGGAGCCGGTCACACCGGCAACGGCGGCGATGAGTCCGAACGCGGGGGCGATAACCAGCATGCCGCGGAAGTTGCCCGAGACCAGCTTGGCCGCGGCCGGGGGGACGACGATCAGGGCACTGAGCAGCAGGGCACCAACCATTTTCATACCCATGGCCACGGTGGCGGCGATGGCCATGGCGAAAAAGTAGTTCAAGCGCTGCATATTGACCCCCTGGGCACGGGCGAGTTCGGGCTGGAGGATGGTCAGGGCGTAGGGTTTGACATTGGCCAGCAAAAACGCCACCAACCCGGTGCAGAAGACCGCCTGGAGAACCAGGTCGGTCCGGCTGTTGGCATGGATCGAACCAAAGAGGAGGCCATCGATGAGTCGGTATTTGCCCAGGGCGGAAATCACCACCACACCCAGTGCGACACTGCCGGTGAAACTGAAGGCGATGATGGTGTCGGCGCGCAGGCGGGTTTTCTCAAAAAAGTAGGCCATGACCGTGGCCAGTCCGAAGCTGAAGAGCAGAACAACCAAAAGCAAGGGAACCTGGAAATGGAAAATCTCCTGCACTAAGTACCCCAGGGCCACCCCGGTCAACGCGGAATGCGCCAGGGCGTCGCTGAAAAAGGCCATGCCGCGCAGGGTGACAAACACCCCCAGCAAAGCGCAGGTGGGCCCCAACAACATGGCGGCAAGGAGCGTGTTGCGGAGGAATTCGTATTGCAGGAAATCGTGCATGAGAAGCGTGGTGTGGTGGCAGGAAGGATAAGGTGTATCAGCAGTAGGAGCAGGCTAAGCGGCCAGGCTGTGGCGGTGCTGGTGGTGATGGCGGCGCCGGGTGCCGTAGATTTCATCGAGCAGGTGGTCCTGGAGTACTTCTTGGGGGGATCCAAGACCGCAGGGGGTCTGGTTGAGACATAGCACACGGTCGGAGACATGGCTGACCAGGTGGAGGTCGTGGGAAACGATGATCAAGGTGAGCTGGCGTTCCCCTCGCAATTGCAAAATGAGATCCTCCAGGAGCTCGGCCCCGAGTTTGTCCACCCCGGTTAGGGGCTCATCCAGCAAGAGCACCTGCGGCTTTTGCAACAAGGCGTAAGCGATCATGACCCGTTGGAATTCGCCGCCGGAGAGCTGGCCGATCTGGCGGTCGATGAGGGCACAGGCGTCCAGCTGGTGCAGGACATCGACGGCCTGGCTGCGCTGCCCGGTGGTTTGTCCGCCGAACCAGAAACGGGTGCCCGGCATATTCAGGGTCAGGAGTTCGCCCACCGTGAAAGGAACCGTCTTGTCGATGTCGAGTTTCTGCGGAACGTAGCCCACGCTGCGCACCCCGCGCCCGGTGTTCAGGCGGACGGTGCCCTCGGCCGGTTGGACAAAACCCATCATCGTTTTGAGCAGGGTGGACTTGCCCGCGCCATTCGGACCAACCAGGGAGAGGATCTCTCCTTTCTGGATGTTGAGGGAAACATGACGCAGCGCCCAGGCCCCGCCGTAGGCGACGCCAACATCCTGTAGTTCGATCAAAGGTTGCCCGGTATCCACAAAAAGAAGATTCAAACTTACCATCAGGGGGCCGCCTGCTGCAACGCCCGCAAATTGTTTCTCATCCGCACCAGATAGGCGTCGGGCACGGGTTCCCCCACTTCCAGGGTATCCAACTCCGCCACCCGGGCCCCGGTCTCGGCGGCCAGGGTCCGGAGAATCGCCGGGGCGTAGCCGGTTTCGGCAAACAGCACTTTGACCTGGTTCCGGCGGATGGCGTCGACCAGTGCCTTCAGTTGACGCGGGCTGGGATCTTTTTCGGGAAAAGCCTCGATGAACCCCACATAATTCAATCCATAACGGCGGGCAAAGTAAGGGAAAGCATCATGGAAAGTGACCAGATTCTTCCCCGGGAGCGTGTCCAGGGCCGTCTGGAATGCCGCATGCAGGGCCTGCAATTCCAATATGTAGGCAGCGGCGTTGGCCTGATAACTCCCGCCTTGGTTTGGATCAGCGGAAATCAGGGCGTCCCGGATCACTTCCACTTGGGAGATGGCATGGACCGGATCGAGCCAGTAATGCGGGTTGATGCCTTCTTCGGATTCGTGGACATGTTCATGACGATGCTTCTGTCCCGATTGCCCCAACGTGATTTCCTCCGGAACGTCGGAGGGAACGATGCCCACCCCTGTATCGACCACTTTCAAGCGCGGACTTCCGACCGCTTGCACCAAATCATCCAACCAGGCCTCGATGCCTCCACCATTGACGACGAACAGGTCGGCGTCAGCGATGCGCTTCATATCATCCGGAGCCAGTTGGTAGTCATGCGGACCGCTGTCGGATTGGAGCAGCATGGTCACATCGGCGCTTCCACCGGCCACCCGCGAGGTGTGGGCGTAGATGGGAAGAAAAGAAGCCACCACCTTGAGCCGATGAACAGGGGCCGATGCATTGACCGGAGTTTCCCCATCGGGCGTTGGCGAGCACCCTGCAAAAGCCAACAAACTGAAGATCAATGGACAAAAGAGGCGATTGGACGAATCCATATTGATAATTGATTATCATTTAAGCCGTTCGAAGCAAGTAGCAATTCAACACCAAACCTATGGCGACCCTCTGCGACACGAATTCCGCGTTGACACACAAAATGGTTCGGCGATTGTTTTCGCTCTATTTCGCGTCCCTTGGCGGAAACCTCTCCGGGTTGGTAGCTCAATGGTAGAGCAGTACCCTTTTAAGGTATTGGTTCTGGGTTCGAGTCCCAGCCAACCCACAATTTTTCTTCCCCATCGTCGAACCGCCCCCGCTTGCAGGGGTTGGTTCGCGGTCCGAGTTCCTGCCAACCGACCCCAAATCAAACCCTCTGTTTTTCCCGTTGGCAGGTAACGCGGGCTTGCTACGTTCTACCGATGCCCGCACGTGTTCTTCCGGCCTGTCTGGCCTGCCTTCTCTGCCATTTCAGCCTGTTCCTTTCCCCTGCCCTCCGGGCCGATGAGCAAATCTTCGTCAGCGGAGGCCCGGCCTTGCGCTATTTCGAAAAACACAAAGTCAGCAGCCATGACAAATTCTGGGGCAACTTCATCCACGCCGGGGTGCTGCGCTACAACCAGATCAAAGAAGAGATACCAAAGGAAGACACGTTCACCTGGATGGTTTTCCGTCCGAGTTATGAATCCCGTATGACCGAGGCGGAATTCGATGTCATCACCGAGGTGGAGAACCGCATCCGCCCGACCGGCGCCAAAGTGGTCTGGTTCAGTTCCCGCGACGAGTTCATCGAATACATCAACCGCGGGCAGGACCGCAGCAAGGTCAAGATTTCTAGACTGGAATACTTCGGCCACTCCAACAAACGCAACTGGATGTTCGACTACAGCAACCGCCTCGACGGCGCCGTGGCCGCCCCGCTCTGCTTGCACATCAACGACCTCCCCAAACTCAATCACAAATCATTCGCCCCCAATGCCTACACGCGCAGTTGGGGCTGCCATTCCGGCGAGGAATACACGAACGCGTGGCAGAGGGCGACGGGTGCCCGCATGATCGGCGCCGTCGGCAAAACGGATTATTCCGGCGGCGGCATCCCGGTGATTTCAACCCCCGGCGGATACTGGACCAAGTAAATCACCATGAAACGCACCCCCCACTTCATCTTGACCGCTTGTTTGATTGTCCTGGCTTCCCCCTTGCTCCGGGCGCAGGACGCACCGGTTGTCACGCCGCTACCAGACAAACCGGCGCCCACGGTCGAAACTTCCCCGGCTCCGGCGGTGGACCCGAACCCTACTCCAGCTTCCGCACCCTCAACCCCTCCTGCCCCGGCCGACAATTCCGCGCCTTCTTCTCTTCCCGCCAGCTCTGCCCCGGCCGACAACTCCGCCCCATCCGACCCCGCACCCTCGGACGAGTTTTCCCAACAAAACCTCCCCGCGGAAAAGCCCAAGAAGCCCATCCCCACCAGTTCCGGCGACCGCACCGGCCCCATTTGGATCGGCCACCGCGCGGTCATCGACCGTTACGCCGGATGGGGCTGGATCAAAAAAGACAAACAGTCCTGGGGCAGCGCCAAATGGGTCATGCTGGAAGAAGCCCCGGGGAAATCCGTCGCGCCCGGCCGCCACTACGGACGACCGACCGGCGACGACGGCATGACCTATCGCCTTTATGGCGAGTTCACCGATTACAAAGGCTATGAGCCGAACTACGATGTCTTTGTCGATGTCTTCCGCATCCGGGGATGGGAAACCATCGGCAAGGAACAACATCCCAACCTCCGTCCCCCGCGGAGTTCCTCCGGCGGTCCCCCGCGTTGGTCCGAGCGCGGCGCCAACCTGCGCCGCTGACGGGGTTGATCATTCCACTTTCCAGGAGGCTTCGTATTTGAAGTCATAACCGTGCCCGTCGGGCACCGGTGAAAAAGTCACCCGGTAACGTCCAGGGTGTGGGGGGCGGAAGCGCCATTCGTCCCGCCCTTCCCGCACCAGCCGGTGGGTTTCAATAATCTTGGGAAACGAGAAAAAGGCCGCATTCCAAATGCAAACATTCAGGGCTCCGGATCGCCGCTCCCGGATATCCACATCCACCCGGAGGGACTGTCCCGGACCGACGTTGCAGACATCCCAACCCACCTCCATACCAGAAGAACCGGAGGAAAATCCTCCACCGGTCACATGCCGTGAAACCGTGCCCCCGCCCGGGAAAAAAAAGAAGGCCCATGCCAAAGCAACTAGGACGGCCAGCCCGCCGAGCAGACCAAAAACCAAGCCCGGCGAATATCCTCCCTCTTCATCGAGTTGCACTTTTTTCTATTTAGCGCAGTCAACGGCCGGCGAAAAGCCTGAAAACATGTCCAGGAATGGGCAAAGAACCTGATCGGTTAAAATGGATATGACATCGCGAAATCACCCCGTCGGAGTCCGGATAGGCCCTTTGTCAACAGGGCTTGGCGGGGTGGTTTTTTTGGCTTTCGGCCAGCACCAGTTCACCAAGAACCAGGCCGTCACCGCCGCAGTGATGCCGCACAAAAAACACCCCAGGAACAACGGCACCCAGATCTGTTGCAGAAGGTTCATCCAGTCCTGAAAGCTTCCTCCCTTGAGTACTTCCATCAGCCGTGAACGGTGCACCACGGAATGGCCCAACAATCTGGCCCCCAGAGCGTAAGCAGCCGGATAATACAGTACCGCCGTCGCCGGGTTGGTCAGCACCTGCACGATGATGGTCACGGGAATGTTGGCCCGGAAGTACATCGCCACCGCAATGCCGAGAATAAAGTGCAGTCCGAAGAACGGACTCAGGCAGATGAGCAGGCCCCAGAACATGGCCCGCGAAACGCCCTCGCGCTCCAGCATCCACAGGTGGGGGTTGAATAGATGGTCCCCGAACCAGCGGTGCAGCCGACCTCCACGCAAATGACTGCGGGACATCTTTCTGCGGTGCAGCCAGCGGAAAATGCGTCGCGCCATGGCTGACTCGTCTCAGACCCCCATGGCCAGGCGGGCGGCCAGAGGTTCGGGCAAACCCAAATCCATGATCTTCGATTGGCAGGTCTCCAGGTCGTAGGCCACCCGGCGGAATTCCAAGACCTTGGCCTCCGGCTGGTAGATGACGTAGCTCGAACGCCAGTCGCGGTCACGCGGTTGACCCACCGCACCCACGTTGACCAGGTAGCGGCAGTTCTTTTTCAATTCGAGCCTCTGCGATTTCTGCACCTCGCGCACTTCACGCTCGCGGATGAAGATTTTGGCGATGTGGGTGTGGCCACAGAAACAAAGCTGGGTGTGTTGGTAGGTGAAACTGCTCTCGGCTTCCAGGCCGGTGTTGACGTAATTCCAGTCCTCCGGATCGTCAAGCGACGCGTGGACCACGGTGAAATCGGCGATCCGTGCCTGCATCGGGAGGGTACGGAGGTAGGACTTCTCCTCGTCGTTGAGCAATTTCTTGGAATGCGAGATGCCCTCGCCCGCCAGGGCATTGAAGTGGCGCGCGTCCTGGTTGCTGGCCACGATGTCATCGTGGTTCCCCTTGATCAACGGACAGCCGAGGGTGCGGACGATTTTCAGGCATTCGCGGGGGTTGGCGTTGTAGCCAACGACGTCGCCCAGGCAGACCGTATGGGTCACGCCCTGTTCCTTCATGTCCTTCAGGACCGCAATCAGGGCTTCCAGATTGCTGTGGATGTCGCTGAATATTCCGTATTTGACTGTCTTCATCTCTGGAAAACGTGAAATACTGCCAAATCAGCCCCATGAAGCAAGGCCAGATGCGCAGCCGTCGATTCCCGCACCCGCCATCGGCTCACTCCGTTTTAAATGACAGGCTAGGGCCAAAAGTTCCTACCCCTACCGCTGGAAAAACGTCCGTGTCCCCCGGGCCTCTACCGCCGCATTGATCCGCTGCAGCGCCAGCACATAAGCCGCCGTGCGCAGGCTGCACCCGTGCCGGTCGGCCAGATGGGCCACTTCCCGGGTCGACCGGTGCATGATCTCCTCCAGCCGCTGCCGCACCAGCTCTAGGGGCCAGTAAAAACCCTGCCGGTTCTGCACCCATTCAAAGTAACTCACTGTCACGCCGCCCGCATTGGCCAGAATGTCCGGAACCACCACGACGCCCATCTTTTCCAAAATCAGGTCCGCCTCCGGGGTCACCGGTCCGTTGGCCAACTCCAAAACCACCCGCGCACGCACGGCCCCGGCGTTCCCGGCATGGATCTGGTTTTCCAACGCCGCAGGCACAAGCACCTCCGCTTCCAGCGACAAGAGCTCGGCCTGGGTCAACAACCGGCAGTCCCGGGCCTCACCCCAGGCCGTCAGCGAACCCGCCCCATAGGCCTCCTGCAACTCGGCCGGGGAGAAACCCGAGGCGCGATAAATCCCCCCCTGCGAACCCGACACCGCCTGCACGATGTACCCCGCCTCGGCCATCGTCAGCGCCGCATAGTATCCGACATTGCCAAAACCCTGCACGACCACGCGAGTGATCTCGCGCTTGAGTTTGAGGCGTTCCAACAGGGCCTCGAGGACATGGAAGCCGCCCCGTCCGGTGGCCTCGGTCCGCCCGCGCGTTCCTCCCAGCGCCAGTGGTTTGCCTGTCAATGCCGCCGGCTGCTGGCTCCGGTGGATGATGTTGTACTGGTCGATCATCCAACCCATGACGCGTTCGTTGGTGTACATGTCCGGCGCCGGGATGTCGCTGTCCGGACCGATGAGGTGCGCACAGGCATTGATGTAACCCCGGCTCAGGCGCTCGAGTTCGCGCGGGGAAAGCAACTTGGTGTCGACTTCCACCCCGCCTTTGCCCCCGCCGTAGGGGATGTCAACCACCGCACACTTGAAGGTCATCCAGAAAGCCAGCGAGGTCACCTCATCCAGATTGACCGCCGGATGGAACCGTATCCCCCCCTTGGCCGGGCCGCGCAGGCGGTTGTATTGCACGCGGTAGCCTTGAAAAACCCGCAAGGATCCGTCATCCATGCGGACCGGGATTGAAAATCCATAGCGTGCCTCGGCTGCTTGGAGGATTTCTGTCGTATCGGCAGGGAGTGGGAACAACTTGAGCGGCTCCAATAGTCGTTCCGAAGCCGACTGCATCAAGGTCGCGGCCATACCTCCATTTTGGAGCGCCCTCCCGCCATGGCAACCGGAAATAAATCAGTGCGCCTGAACCCGGCGTGTTCTCCACAGAAGAATCGCCCCGCACAAAACCAGCAAGACCATCGACGCCAGGATCAGACCCAGCAGGGGCAACAACACGCTCAAAACCGACAGCAGCAACGAACCAAGAAACTCCAGCAACGACACCACGGGATTGGCGATCCCCCCGGTGGTGAACAGCGACAAGGCCCGCGCCGCCACCGTCCCCAGCTGCACCGTTCCCGCCGCCCCTCCCCCGGCAATCACCGCCAGGGTCCACTGGAGCCAGGGATCGAGGTGCCCCATCGTCGACGCCGCGACCAGGGTTCCCGCTATCACCGCGGCCGGGGTGGCGATACTGCCGAGCAGGTGGTCGACCCAGGGAATGAAATAGCCCGCTATTTCCAATAACGCCGCCACCCCCAGACAAATCAAGGCCGGAGTGGTGGCCAGCCATTGGAAATGCTCGGCCAGTGTGACATGACCGCTCTTGGCCGCGATGGCCAGCACCAGGGCGGGCACCGTGACGCGCATTCCCGATGCCGCCGCCAGACCGAGTCCCAGGCAGATTCCGAAAAAAACCTCCACGCCGGTATCTTAGCTTCCAGGCCCCTCCCGGCAAGATTGGTCTGAATCCAAGCCCGCTCGCCATCCCCCGACAAACGCTCTACTTTTTGTTCAATGCCTCCACCGCCAGCCTCATGGCTTTGCCGCGATGGCTGAGCGCATGTTTTTCTCCGGGGTCCAGCTCGGCCATCGTGTGGAGGAATCCTTCCGGCTGGAAAAGAGGATCGTATCCAAAACCGTTCGTCCCCCGGCCTTCCCGGAGAATGCGCCCGCGACAAATCCCCTCGTAGGTACCCCGGACGATTCCGCCCTCCACCCAGGCCAGGACGCAATGGAACTGCGCCCCTCGCGCCGCCTCCGGAACGTCGCGCATCGCCTCCATCAACTTCCGGTTGTTGGCCGCATCATCTCCATGAACTCCGGCATAGCGTGCAGAAAACACACCCGGTGCACCGCCCAAGGCATCGACCTCCAACCCGGAATCATCGGCCAGAATCGGTCCGTCAAAGTGCGGCACCAAAGCCAGGGCCTTTTTGCACGCATTGGCCTCAAAGGTCGCCCCATCCTCCTCCACCGTGGGGGCTTCGGGAAGATCCCGCAGGGTCAACACCCTCCAGGCATGTCCGATCATTTCCTGGAATTCCCGCGCCTTGCCCCGGTTGCCGGTGGCGATGAGGATCGTCTGCATAGACAGCGCTTAAACCACTTGCGGCCGCGCATAAACACTAATTTTGGGAATTCTCGGGTTGCGCGAAAATCAGTGTGCATTAGTGGCTTCAATCTGTATTTTTTTCTTCCCCGACCATGCAGACCCCGACACGCAAGCAGTTCCCTTTCCGCGACTTCGAACCCAAGTGGCAGGCCCATTGGGAAACGAACCGCAGCTTCCGCGCCGCCAATCCCGGTGAACCAGGCTCGGAAAAGCCCAAGTATTACATCCTCGACATGTTCCCCTACCCCTCCGGGGCCGGCCTGCATGTCGGCCACCCCGAGGGCTACACCGCCACCGACATCCTCGCCCGCTACAAACGCATGCGCGGCTTCAACGTACTCCACCCCATGGGCTGGGACGCCTTCGGTCTGCCGGCCGAACAACACGCCATCCAGACCGGCACCCACCCCCGCATCACCACCAAACGCAACATCGACAACTTCCGCCGCCAGATCAAGGCCCTGGGCTTTTCCTACGACTGGGACCGTGAAGTCGACACCACCGATCCGAAGTATGTCCGTTGGACCCAGTGGATCTTTCTCCAGCTCTACAAAAAAGGCCTGGCCTACGTCAGTGAGGCCCCCGTTTGGTACTGCCCCGCGCTTGGCACCGTTTTGGCCAACGAGGAAGTCCTCAACACCGACCAGGGACCCCGCTCGGAACGCGGCAACCACCCCGTCGAACGACGGCCCCTCCGCCAGTGGATGCTGAAAATCACCGCCTACGCCGACCGCCTGCTGGCCGACCTCGACGTCCTCGACTGGCCCGAATCGCTCAAGGAAATGCAGCGCAACTGGATCGGACGCTCCGAAGGGGCCTTCGTCCAATTTCAAATCCCGAATTCCGCGAGTCCCCTCGAGGTCTACACCACCCGCCCCGACACCCTCTTTGGCGCAACCTATCTCGTACTTTCCCCGGAACACCCCCTGGTCGATGCCCTCACCAAGCCCGGCCACCGTGCCGCCGTCGACGCCTACCGCCAGAAAGTAGCCAGCAAGACCGACCTCGAACGCACCGACCTGGCCAAGGACAAAACCGGTGAATTCACCGGGGCCTATGCGATCAATCCCGTCAACGGAAAGGAAATCCCCGTCTGGATCGCCGACTACGTCCTCATGGGCTACGGCACCGGTGCCATCATGGCCGTCCCTGCCCACGACGAACGCGATCACGCCTTTGCGCAGAAATTCAACCTTCCCGTGGTGGAGGTGGTCAGGCCCCCCAAGGCCGTCGAGGGCTGTTTCAGCGGCGAAGGCACCGCCGTCCATTCCGGATTCCTCGACGGCCTCCCCACTCCGGAGGCCAAATCGCGCATGATCGCTTGGTTGCAGGAAAAGAACCTTGGTCGCGGCGCCGTCCAATACAAACTCCGCGACTGGCTCTTCTCCCGCCAGCGTTACTGGGGCGAACCCTTCCCCATCGTCTGGCGGGACGGACAACACCGCCCCATCGGAGAGAACGAACTGCCGCTGCTCCTCCCGGAAATGGACGATTTCCGTCCAAGCCCCGAGGGCTTGGCCCCGCTGGCCAAAGCCAGCGACTGGCTCAAACTCCCCGACGGATCCACCCGTGAAACCAACACCATGCCCCAATGGGCCGGATCGTGTTGGTATTACCTCCGTTACTGTGATCCCAACAATGATCTGGCGCCCATCGATCCCACCGTCGAGCGCTACTGGATGGGTGAAAAAGGCGTCGACCTTTACGTCGGTGGTGCCGAACACGCCGTCCTGCATCTCCTGTACGCCCGTTTCTGGCACAAGGTCCTTTTCGACCTCGGCGTCGTCTCCACCGCCGAACCCTTCCACAAACTGGTCAACCAGGGCCTGATCCTGGGCGAGGACGGCCAGAAAATGTCCAAGTCCCTCGGCAATGTCGTCAACCCCGACGACATCATCGGCGAGTACGGCGCCGACGCGATGCGCCTCTTCGAAATGTTCATGGGTCCCCTGGAACAGGTCAAACCCTGGAGCAGCAAGGGCGTCGAGGGCGTCTACCGCTTCCTCGGCCGCGTGTGGCGTCTGGTCATGAAAGAACAGGAGGATGGTTCGTGGGTCTTCAACGGCAGCGTGGTCGACGCCCCCGTCCCCCCCGCCCTGCACAAGACCCTCCACACCACCATCAAGAAGGTCACCGGCGACATCGAAACCCTCCAGTTCAACACCGCCATTTCCGCCCTCATGGTCCTGACCAACGAACTGACCCCCTTGGACACCCGCCCCAAGTCGGTCATCGACACCCTCGTCCTCCTTCTCGCCCCCTTCGCCCCCCACCTCTCCGAGGAACTCTGGTCCGTCCTCGGCCACCCGCATTCCCTCAGCCATGAAGGTTGGCCCGCCTACGACCCCGCCGCCTTGGTTGAGGATGAAGTCGAAATCGTCATCCAGTTCAATGGCAAACTCCGCGGCCGCCTCACCGTCCCGACCGCTCTTCCCCAGGGCGAGTATGAGGCCAAAGTCCGCGCGCACCCCGATTTTAATGCCTGGCTGGATGGGAAAATCGTGCGCAAGGTCATTGTCGTTCCCGGGAAGCTCGTTAATATGGTGGTGGGATGAATCTGACGCCGATCCAAACCCGCCTCGTCGTTCTCGCCGCGGCCCTTCTGGTCCTCGGCTCCGGCCTCATCCTCACCCGCAACAACACCCCATGGACAAAGTCCGTGGAATCGCCTATGAGGTAGCTCGCACCTATGCAGAAAAGCAATTTTGACCAGGTCGTGACGGAAATCCTCCTAGAAGACACCCGTTTCGACGCCCAGGCCTACCGCTTCGTCCGTGAGGGCCTTGATTTCACCCTGAAAATGCACAAACGCAGCAGCGGTTCCGTCCCCCGCCACGTCACCGGCCCGGAGCTTCTCGACGGCATCCGCCAATACACCCTCAAGGAATTCGGCCCCATGGGCATGATGGTCCTCAACGAGTGGGGCATCACCCAGTGCGAACACTTCGGCCAGATCGTTTTCAACCTCGTCCAGAAGGGTGTGCTCGGCAAAAGCGAGAACGACAAACCCGAGGACTTCTCCTCCATCTTCACCTTCGAAGACGCCTTCGTGAAACCCTTCCTCCCTACACCCGCGCCCGCCACCCGCACCTCCCGTTCCAAAAAACCCGTGCGCAGTCGCCGTATCAAAACCAACCCCGACACCTCTTTCCCCAGCCCTTCCAGCCCCCCCAGCGGCGACTGCGCAGAGTAACCCCGGCCCCGCCCTCCCGGTTCATCCGATGAAGCATGCCCTCTGCGGTCTCCTGGCCGCCACCCTACTTTCCATGAATGCCTGCAACCTTCAGCAGGGATCGGGCTCCGCCCCATCCTCCCAACCCAACATCAACCTCCGTCTCGCCTCCGGCAAGGCCCGCCTTTTCGAACTCCCCAACGGCCTCCGCCTCATCGTCGAGGAAGACCACAGCTCGCCCGTCGTCTCCGTCCAAGCCTGGTGTGAAGCCGGCAGCCTCACCGAGGGCAAACACCTCGGCGCCGGCATCTCCCACATCCTCGAACACATGCTCTTCAAGGGCACCACCCGCCGCGGCAATTCCGAGATCGCCCGCACCATCCAGGACCACGGAGGCTACATCAACGCCTACACCTCCTTCGACCGCACCGTCTATTACGTCGACGCCCCCAGTTCGGGCTGGAAAACCCTCCTCGATGTCCTCGCCGACGCCATGTTCCACTCCACTCTGCCTCCCGAGGAATACGCCAAGGAGCAGGAAGTCATCCGCCGCGAATTCGCCATGGGCTTCGACGACCCCGACCGCACCATGCAGAAGCTTTTCTTCTCCACTGCTTTCACCCGCCACCCCTTCCGCTATCCGGTCATCGGCCATCTCGAGGTCTACAACCAACTCACCCGCGAGGACGTCCTGGCTTACTACAAAAAACACTACGTCCCCAACAACATGACCTTCATCCTCGTCGGCAACGTCGACGCCGAGGAAGTCAAAAGTGAGCTCACCCGCCTGACCGCCGACGTGCCGCGCCGGGCCCACGAACCCTCCCTCTATCCGGACGAACCTCCCCAACTCGGACGCCGTGAAGCCGCCGAAACCTTCCCCACCGACGCCCGCCGTCTGAGCCTTGCCTGGCACATCCCGGGCATCACCCACCCCGACATCTACGCCCTCGATGTCCTCGCCATCATTGCCGGCGACGGCGACAGCTCGCGCCTCCACCGCCGCCTCGTCGAACGGGAAAAACTCCTCCGCAGCGTCTCGGTCTTCTCCTACACCCCCAAGGACTCCGGTCTCTGGGGCGTCAGCGCCCTCTTCCATCCCGGAGCGGACGACCTCCGCGCCAAGGTTGAATCCGAGATCGCCGAGGAACTGAACAAACTCAAGACCGAACCCGTCACCCCGTCCGAACTGAACAAAGCCAAACGCAAAGTCCTCGTCGAACGCGCCTCCGAACTCAAAACCGTCGCCGGCAAAGCCGCCGCCCTCGGCAGCAGCTGGCTGGTGGCCCGCGATCTCCAATTCGACCAGACCTACCTGGAAGGGGTGCAGCAAGTCACCGCCGACGACCTCCGCCGAGTCGCCAAAACCTATCTCCTCGACCGCACCCTCTCCGTCGTCAGCCTCAACCCGCCCGCATCGGCCCCGGAATCCGCCACCGCCCCGGCCGCGAATTCCCAGACCGCCGACCTCCAGAGAAAAGTGCTGGCCAACGGCGTCCCCCTGGTCTTGAAGCGCGACGAAAAAGTCCCCCTGGTCAACATCCGCGTCACCTTCCTCGGCGGCATTCTTGAAGAAACGGCCGCGAACAACGGCATCGGCACCCTCACCAGCCGCTTGCTTGACAAGGGCACCCCCACCCGCACCGCCGAAGCCATTGCCGACACCATCGAAAATCTCGGCGGCTCCGTCGACCGCCTCTACGGCAACAATTCCCTCAGCCTCGGCATCGAAGTCCTGCCCGGCGATCTGGATGCCGCGGTCGCCCTCCTGGCCGACCTCTCCCTCCACCCTTCTTTCCCTGCGGAAGAATTCGACAAAGAGCGCGCCAAGCAGGTCTCCGATCTCAAATTGGAAAAAGACCAACCCACCGCTCTGGCCCGCAACGCCATGCGCGCCACCCTCTTCGGCCAACACCCCTTCCGCCTCAATCCCCTTGGCAGCGAAACCAGCCTGGCCGCCCTCACCCCCGGTGCCCTCCAAACCTACCACCGTTCCCTCCTCCACCCCTCGCGCATGGTCTTCAGCATCGGCGGCAGCTTCGACCCCGCCGCCGCCACCGCCCTCTTTGAACGGTACTTCCCCAAAGACCAGCTCCAGTCGGGCACGGCCTTCAAGAGCCCAGGCGCCCCCGACTGGACCTTCACCCAGGCCCCTCTCGAAATCTCAACCCCCAAGCAACAAGCCATCGTCATGATCGGTTTCCCCGGTGTCTCCGTCGGCTCACCCGACCGGCCCGCCCTCGAGATCGTCAACGAGGCCCTTTCCGACCTCGCTTCCCGTCTCTTCATCCGCATCCGCGAGAAACAATCCCTGGCTTACTTTGTCGGCACCGGCCAGTCCGTGGCCCTCGAACCCGGCATGTTCATCTTCTACGCCGGAACCGAAAAGACCAAGGCCGAGAAAGTCCGCACCGAGTTGTTGGATGAAATCAAAATCATGGTCGAAAAAGGCCTGGCAGCCGACGAAATCGCCCGCGCCCGCGCCAAACTCACCGGCGAGCGCCTCCTCCAGGACCAAAGCGCCGCCGCCATCGCCTTCAAGGCTTCGCTCAACGAACTCTATGGCCTCGGTCTGGATTACGAATCCAAATTGAACGAGCGCATCCAGTCCATCACCGATGCCGAAATCAACACGGCCATCAAAAAGTACTTCGCCCCCACCCAGGGCCGCGTCACGGTCATCGTCCAGCCGAAGTGACGTCCGGCTGGCCGAACGCCCTGTCAGAACTGAACAGCCATACACTGCCCCATCACACAGGCTCTGCTGAAAATCGGCCAGCCTGTTGCCGTGTCCCTTGGGCCGCGTTCTGCTTGATACGCCGTGACGGCTTTGCAGTTGTGACCTGCCGTGCTTCCGCTATGTTGCCTCCGTGCAGGACCCTGTGGAAACCTTTAGACCGGAGCACTTTGTCAACCGGGAGCTGAGTTGGCTTGAATTCAACCAGCGTGTCCTCGAAGAGGCGCTCGATCCCACCACCCCACTCCTGGAGCGGGTCAAATTCCTCGGGATCGTCAGTTCGAATCTCGATGAATTCTTCGAAATCCGCATCGCCGGACTGAAACAGCAAATCGACTCCCAGACCGACGATTCCGGTCCGGACGGCCTCACCGCCAACCAAGCCTTGGCCGCGCTCCAAAGGCGCGTCAACCAGATGGTCCGCGACCAGTACCATCTCTGGCGCGCCGGACTGGTGCCCGCACTGGCCGAGAAAAACATCCGCTTCCTCAAGCTGGCCGAACTGGACCCGGATGACCGCGAATGGGCCCGGCGTTACTTCATCAACGAGGTCTACCCCGTCCTCACCCCGTTGGCGGTCGATCCCAGCCATCCCTTCCCCCAATTGCTCAATAAAAGCCTCAATCTCATTGTGGTATTGGAAAAAGGGCCCAAGGACGCCGAAAACCGCCATGCCATCGTCCAGATCCCGCGGGTGCTCAGCCGCCTGATCGAACTCCCCAACCGCACCGGACACACCCACGAGTTCCTGTTCCTGGGCCACCTCATCGAGGCCCATGTCGAATACCTTTTCCCCGGCATGAGGGTCCTCGGCACCCATCCCTTCCGCGTCACCCGCAACAGCGATCTCTACATCGACGAGGAAGAATCACAAAACCTGCTCAGCCACATCGAGGAAGAATTGCGCAAGCGCAACCGAGGCAATGCGGTCCGCCTGGAAGTCGAGGACAGCTGCCCGACGGCCGTGCGCCAGATCCTGCTGGAAAAATTCCGCCTGCAAAAAGAGGACCTCTACGCCGTCAACGGGCCGCTCAACATGATGCGACTGATGACCCTTTCCACCCTCGACGCCCCCAAGGAACTCAAATACCCCAACCACAACCCCGTCACCCTCCTTCCTTTACAGGGTGATGCCGACATCTTTGAGGTCATGCGGACGCAGGACCTGCTTTTCCACCACCCCTACGAAAATTTCCAGAGCATCGTCGAGTTTGTCGAAAAGGCGGCATCCGACCCCCGCGTCCTGGCGATCAAGATGACCCTTTACCGCACCAGCGGCGATTCCCCCATCATCAAGGCCCTCATCCGCGCTTCCGAGGAAGGCAAGCAGATCACCGTCCTGGTAGAACTGAAGGCCCGTTTCGACGAGGCCAACAACATCGCCTGGGCCCGCGCCATGGAAGAGGCCGGCATCCACGTCGTCTATGGGCTCGTCGGCCTCAAAACCCACTGCAAGATCCTGATGATCGTCCGCCGCGACGAGGACCGCATCCGCCACTACGTGCACCTCGGCACCGGCAACTACCACCCCCGCACGGCCCGGCTCTACACCGACCTCGGCCTTTTGACCACGCGCGAGTCCCTCTGCTCGGAGGTCGCCACGCTTTTCAACACCCTGACCGGCATGTCCGATTACCCGGGTTTCGAACATCTCATGGTCGCCCCTTTTGACCTGCGCGAACGTTTCATCGAAAAAATCGCCCGCGAAACCGCCCATGCCCGCGCCGGCAGGCCGGCCTCGATCTTCGCCAAAATGAACGCCCTGGTCGACCGCGACATCATCGAATCCCTTTACCAGGCTTCGCAGGCCGGGGTGAAGATTGATTTGCTCATCCGCGGCATCTGTTGTCTGCGCCCCGGACTTCCCGGGGTCAGTGAGAACATCGAGGTGCGCAGCATCGTCGACCAGTTCCTGGAACACAGCCGGGTCTACATCTTCGGCAACGACGGCGCCCCTGAGGTCTATCTCGGCAGTGCCGACTGGATGCCCCGCAACCTCATCCGGCGGATCGAGGTCGTTTTCCCGGTGCTCGATCCCCTGCTCCGCCAGCGCATCCTGGACGAGATTGTCGATCTGATGAAATCCGACAACACCAAGGCCCGGGTCATGCAGCCCGATGGCACCTACCGACGGCCCGCGGTGACCGCGGACACCCCGCGCGTCCGCTGCCAGGCCGAATTCATCCTGCTGGCGGAGAAACACAACCGGCCGGCCGCCTCGGCCTCGAAGCCGCGCAGCAAGACCACCCTCCAGACCTGAAATTTCCGCCGGTTACTTCAACTCGAATTCCGCCGTGACCACGGCGCGGATTTTCTTCTCCACCGAGGAGGTGTCCAATTCGCCGGTCGGGGATATCTCCGTGGAAGAGGCCGCCGTCACTTGGAAGACCCCCTGGGTCGTCGAACGCAGGCGGCCGATCGAACGTCCGGTCCGCGAAGCCATTTCCCGCGCCCGGGTCTGTGCGTCTTCAATCGCATTGCCCAGCAGTTTGATCTTCAAATCCCCAAGCTCGCGCCGGAAGTACTGCGTCGGTTCCAGGTTGATCTCGTAACCCAGTCCCAGCAGCTCGGGGCTGCGGAGGGTCAGGGCCTGGAGCATGGCGATGTCCGTGCTTTCCACCGAAACCCGCTGGCTCGTGACGAAACTGTCGATGATCGATGTCGTGTTGCCCGAGTCGGTGGTTCGCATCAGGGGGTAACTGTTGACTTGCTGCACGGCGATCCGCGTCGCGGGGACACCCTGGCTTTCCAAAAATTTAGTCACCGCGGCCATCTGGTTTTGGAGGGTCTTGCCGGTGTCGGCCAGCTTGAGGCCCCGCACGGTCACCGTGGCCGACCACAGCCCGAAATCCGAGGTGATTTCCTGGTCGGAATAGCCTTTGACGGTCACGCTTTCCTTGGCCAAAGCCACTTGGCGGATCCCGGAACCGATGAGCCAGCCGCCCATGGCCAAGCCAAGGGCAAGAACCAGTGCTGGAAAGAATGAAGAGGGAGGTTCGGATCGATACATGGCTCATCTTCCCAAGGACGGGAACGCTGGCAAGCACGGGATTTCAGTTTGCTTTTGCCGCACGAGCGGCACAATTTTCTCCGATGAATCCCTTGTTGCAAAACATCCCAAAAATTGGCATTCGCCCGACAATTGACGGACGCCTCGGCGGCGTGCGCGAATCCCTCGAAAAGCAAACCATGGCCATGGCGGAACGCACCGCCCGCCTCCTCTCTTCCAAGCTGCGCACCCCGGCCGGGACTCCGGTCGAATGTGTCATCGCCGACTCCTGCATCGGCGGCGTGCGCGAAGCCGCCGCCTGCGAGGAAAAATTCCGCCGCGAGAACGTGGGAGTCAGCCTCACCGTGACCCCCTGTTGGTGTTATGGCTCGGAAACCATGGACATGGACCCCCACCGGCCCAAGGCGGTCTGGGGTTTCAACGGCACCGAACGCCCCGGCGCGGTCTACCTCGCCGCCGTGCTCGCCGGCCACACCCAGAAGGGCCTGCCCGCTTTCGGCATCTACGGCCGCGATGTCCAGAATGCCGGGGATGAATCCATCCCCGCCGACGTCGAGGAAAAACTCCTCAACTTCGCCCGCTGCGGACTGGCCGCGGCCATCATGCGCGGCAAAGCTTATCTCTCCATGGGCGGCACCAGCATGGGCATCGCCGGCAGTGTCGTCGACCCCGCTTTCTGGGAACAACACCTCGGCATGCGCGTCGAAGCCATCGACATGGCGGAATTCTGCGGACGGATCAACAAGGGGATCTTCGATCCGGCCGAGTACGAAACCGCCCTGGCCTGGACCCGGAAGCACTGCGCCGAGGGCAGGGACTTCAACAGCAAGGAAACCACCCGCAGCCGCCAACAGCTCGACAGCGAATGGGAGACATCGGTCAAGATGGCCCTCATCGCGCGCGACCTCATGGTGGGCAATCCACGCCTGGCCGAACTGGGCTACGGCGAACAGGCCCAGGGCCACTATGCCCTGGCCGGCGGATTCCAGGGCCAGCGCCAATGGACCGACCACTTCCCCAATGGCGACTACCTCGAGGCCATCCTCAACAGCTCGTTCGACTGGACCGGGAAACGCGCCCCTTACATTGTCGCGACCGAGAACGACGCCCTCAACGGCGCCGGCATGCTCTTTGGCTGGCTTCTGACCAATACGGCACAAATCTTCGCCGACCTGCGCACTTACTGGAGCCCGGACGCCATCGCCAAGGCCTCCGGGGGCTGGAAGCCCTCGGGCCCGGCGGCCGACGGACTGCTCCACTTGATCAACTCCGGCCCGGCCGCACTGGACGGCACCGGCTGCCAAAGCGGCCCCGACGGCAAGCCGGCCTTCAAGCCCTTCTGGGAAATCACCGATGCAGAAGCCGAAGCCTGCCTCAAGTCCACCACCTGGCATCCTTCCATCACCGAGTATTTCCCGGGCGGCGGTTGGAGCACCCGCTACCGCACCCGCGGGGGCATGCCCGCCACCATGATCCGCCTGAATCTGGCGGCCGGCCTGGGCCCCGTGCTCCAGGTGGCCGAAGGTTGGACGGTGGAACTCCCCGATGCGGTGCATGACGCCCTCGACCTCCGGACCAACCCAACCTGGCCGACCACCTGGTTCGCCCCGCGCCTGACCGGCTCGGGCGCCTTCCAGTCCACCTACGAGGTCATGAACCACTGGGGGGCCAACCATTGTGTGCTCACGGCGGGCCATGTCGGCCACCTCTACCTCACCCTCGCCTCCATCCTCCGCATCCCGGTTTACATGCACAATGTCGAAGAACCCCGCATCTTCCGCCCGAGCGCGTGGAATGCCTTCGGCACCGCCGACCGCGAGGGCGCGGACTTCCGCGCCTGCCAGACGTACGGTCCGCTGTACGCCTGATGGAATAAGGAATGCCGGGCGGGTCAAAAACCCGCCTGGCGGACCAGCTTGGCATACGTCCGCGACGGTTCGTCCCCCAGATGGTCCGCCTCCAGACGCACAGAAGCGCGGGCGTAATCCAGGGCATACAGCCCGAAGCGCGGGGTGAACGATCCCCATTCGTAATTGTCCGTCAGCGACCAGTGCAGATAACCCGCCACCGGCACCCCCGCCCGGACCAATTGGATCACTTGTCTCACATGCATCTGGAGGAACAGGCTGCGCGTCATGCGGTCGCCGCGGCGGTGGCCGGGTGAATTGTCCGCCTTCCGCCGCAGGGCCATGCCATTCTCGGCGATCAACACCGGACGATGGTAGGCCTCGGCGTAGTGGCGACAGAAGAACCCCAGGCCCTCCGGAAGCATCTTCCATTCCCACCACTTGCGCATCATCCCCTCCATGACCCAGGCGTGCCAACCGACGTGCGACAATTCCAGGTCGGCAAAGCTCGGGAACCGGAAAAGATGCGCGCTGAAGGGATCGTAGTAATCGATTCCGGTGTAATCAAAAAGGCGGGAGCGGGCGGAGCGTTCCAGCGCCCTGGCAAAAGCCTTCATTTCTCCGGCGTCAAAAACAAGGAAGTGGAACCAATTGGCCAGGCTCTGGAAGGCCTTTCCCATGAACCACCCGGCCGTATGGGCCATGGGCAGGTCCGCAGCGTGCACCGCCTCGTCAAACTCCGCCGCCCGGTTGCGGAAATACTCATTCCAATCGCTGGGCCGGAGATTGGTCTCGCCCAGGGCCAGGAAATCCCACAGCACCTTGTCGTTCCAATAGAGGTCACTGCTGTAGGTGTTGAGCGAAACCATGGGCGCCCGCCAGCCTTCGCCCGCGTAAAGATCATGGAGCACATTGTAGGCCAGAACGTGGGCTGCCAGGAGGTGGTCGTAGGCCAGGGTCACTGTCCGGATCGAGGGAGGAATGGAGCCGGGGAATTGCCGGCGGACATAGGTGTTCAGCACCAGCATGTTCGGCTCGTTGAGCGTGATGAACCAGCGCAGGGGCGGTTGGCCGTGCTCCGACTCGAGAATCCGGTTCAGCATCAGGACCGTGTGGCGGACATAGTGCGCAAACAACGCGGGCGTCTCCTCCTCCAACCAGGGATCGGTCCCCAACCACGCCGGATGGGTGAAGTGGTGCAGGGTCACCACGGGCTCCATGCCATGTTCCCTCGCCGAGGCCAGGCGCCGGGCATAGGCCCGCAATGCCTCGCCGTCGAAAAACGGCGGGTCGTGCCGGTGCCTTGCCGGGCTGGGCTGGATGCGCGCCCATTCCACACCCATGCGGAAGGCATTCAGTCCCATCGCCTGGCAACGACTGAAATCCTCCTCGTAGCGGTTCCAAAAGTCAGGCCCCTGTCCGGTGGTGGCGACATCGCTCCGCTCCTCGGACTCGGCCCAGTTGTTCTGGGGCTGGCCGGGACCGTTGTAACCCCCTTCGCTTTGGTAACCTGAGGTGGCCACGCCCCAAAGGAACCGGCCGGCCCCAACCGGACTCGGACTCATGCGCTCATGCCTCCCGGGCTGCCGCCAAGCGCCACTTGCGGGTTTCTGCCGGGGTGATGATGTTCGGCAATCCGTCATCCTCCAGCACCAGGCGGGCGATTTCCGCAGCAGCGTCGGGCTTGCCAACCGCCAGGGCGGCACGTGACATCTGGCGCAGCCGGGCCGGGTCGTCAAGCAGGCAGCCCACCTTGTAGGGCAGCACCGTCACTTCCGTGCACTTGATCGCCGCGCCTTTCTCCAGAAGCATCTCCGCATTCCGTTCCTCCTGCCCTCCAACCGGGTCCAGCACGACCATCGGCAGCCCGCTGGCCAGTGATTCGGCCGTGGTCAACCCACCCGGCTTGCTTAACAAGAGGCTCGATACATGCATCAATTCCCGCATCTCCCGGGTGTAGCCCAGAACGAGGAACTTCCGCCCCGAATTCCGTACCTGTTCATGAATGGTATCCCGCAGGGCCTCGTTCTTCCCGCAAACCACCACGGTCTGGAAATCCTGCGGCATTTCCAACAACCGCCGCACCACCGACTGGGCCGGACTCAGGCCGAGCGTCCCCGCCGTCAACAATAGGATCGGCCGCTCTCCGTCCAGGCCGAAGCGGCGCAGAATGGCCGGCCGGCTCATGCGACGCGAGAAACCCGGGTCCACCGGAATGCCCGTCACATGGATCCGCTCCGGCGGCAGGCCCAAGGCCTCCATGTGCACCCGGTCCTCCGGTTGGGCCACAAAGTAACGGTGGAACGCCCGGCACAACCATTCGGCATGGAAATGGTAGTCCGTCACCACAATCGACAGGTGGGTATCCAACTTGCCTTGGGCGATCAGGTAGGAGATCACCCCGGCGGGCATGAAGTGGGTGCAAACGATGGCGTCGGGCTGGAAATCCTTGATGAACTTGATCAGGGGCAGGGTGTTGGGCAGATCGATGGCCAGACGCACCTGGTCCGCCCGCCAGGGCTCGTCGCTCCGCTCATACCACCAGCCCAAAAAGTTCGGGGCGATGCTCGAAAGCTTTTCGTACAACTTGGAGTAAAACTGCTTGTGGACCGCATTCGTGTATTCAAGCGCATCGTCGCTCATCACCTCGCCCACTTCGGGGCGCGCCCGGAAGGCTTTTTCCAATGCTTCGGCCGCCTTCATGTGACCCGATCCCACCGAAGCCGACATGATGAGGATGCGTTTTTTCACCCCTCCAGATAAACACAGTGCTTCCTGGACCGCCAGCCCCAGTTCTTCCACATCCCGCACTGGACACCCGGCAAAGCACCGCTAGATCGTTTGGCATGTCCGCCGCCGCCCTCCGCTCCGTGGTCGATTCGACCCCTTTCAAAACCTTCATCATCGCCGCCATCTTTCTCGCCGGCATCGTCGTCGGCCTGGAAACGAACCCCGGCATCGTCGCCACCCATGGCCCCCTCCTGCACGGGCTCGACCGTGCCATCCTGCTCGTCTTCGTTCTGGAAATCCTCCTCAAGCTGGCCTCCGAACTCCCACGCCCCTGGCGCTACTTCCGCGACCCCTGGAATGTCTTCGACTTCAGCATCGTTGCGGTCTGCCTCCTGCCTTTCCATTCGGAATTTGCCGCCGTGCTCCGTCTGGCCCGGGTCCTCCGCGTCCTCCGCCTCGTCACCGCCCTGCCCAAGTTGCAGCTCCTCGTCGGCGCCCTGCTCAAATCCATCCCCTCGATGGGCTATGTCGGCCTCCTCCTTTCCGTCCTTTTCTACATCTACGGCGTCACCGGCGTCTTCTTCTTCGGCAAGGCCGATCCGCAGCATTTCGGCACCCTCGGCGACACCCTGCTGACCCTCTTCGGGGTCATCACCCTCGAGGGCTGGACCGGCTTGATGTATGACCTTTTGCGCGGGGGTTCGGGTGTTTCTCCTATCAAGGTGGTCGTCTACTTCATCTCCTTTGTCCTTTTCGGCACCATGATCATGCTCAACCTCTTCATCGGGGTCATCATGAACAGCATGCAGGAGGTGCAGGAAGAGAAGGCCGTGCACCGGCTCAAGGCCGAATCCACCGCGGGCGAGCTTGAGGCCATGGAAAGGGAGCTCGAAGCCCTCAAAACCCGCGTCCGGGCCGCCCGGGAAAAACTCTGAAACCCTCCCGCGATTCCCACCTTATGCGTTGCTTTCACTCCGGGCACGCCTAGGATCGGGCGACATGTCATTCGAGAATTTCGGTCTCCGCGAGGAGCTCATGCACGGCATCCAGCGCCTGCGCTACGTGGAACCCTCCCCCATCCAGGAACAGGCCATCCCCGTGGTCATGGCCGGCCACGACCTCATCGCCTCCGCCCAGACCGGCACCGGCAAGACCGCCGCCTTCGCCCTCCCCCTGCTGCAAAACCTCGGAAAACACGGCAAACTCCGTTGCCTCATCCTCGAGCCCACCCGCGAACTCGCCGCCCAGGTCACGGAAGCCCTCGAGGACTTCGGTGCCTTCAGCCAATTCCGAACCTGCCTCATCCACGGCGGGGTCAAATACGGCAAGCAGGACGAAACCCTCGCCGCCGGGGCCGACATCGTCATCGCCACCCCCGGCCGGCTCCTCGACCACCTCGAACGCAAGACCATCGACCTCCGCAATATCCGCCACCTCGTGCTCGACGAGGCCGACCGCATGCTCGACATGGGCTTCCTCCCCGACGTCCGCCGCATCATCGAGGCCTGCCCCGAGGATCGCCAAACCCTGCTCTTCTCCGCCACCATGCCCCCACCCCTGGAAGGCCTGGTCTCGTGGGCACTGAAAAATCCTCAGAAGATCGCCATCGGTCGCACCCGTTCCCCCGCCGAAACCGTCACCCACGTCCTCTACCCCGTGGCCTCGGACCAAAAGTTCGACCTGCTCCTCGCCATCCTCGAACACCTGCACTACGAAAGCGTCATCGTCTTCACCCGCACCAAGGCCGATGCCGACTCGATCTACGGCGCCCTCGAACAGGCCCAGCACAAGGTCGGGGTCATCCACGCCGACCGCTCGCAATCCGAACGCACCCACGCCCTCGAACAATTCAAAAGCGGCGGCTTCGAAGTCCTCGTCGCCACCAACATCGCCTCCCGCGGACTCGACATCGAGGGCGTTTCCCACGTCATCAACTACGACGTCCCCGACCAGCCCGACGAATACGTCCACCGCATCGGACGCACCGGCCGGGCCCAGCGGCTCGGCGATGCCGTCACCCTCACCACCGCCTTTGAAATCCAGCAGATCCGCGCCATAGAATTCGAGCTCGGCATCACCATCCCCCGCAAAAAACTGGAAAACTTCCCCTACAAATACACCGCCCTGTTGGAGGACCTGGGAGAAGAGGGAACGCCCAAGACCAAACCCCGCCGCAGCCTCAGGCAGGGTTGAAGCATCGGAAATCCCTCCTTCCAGGGATGGATGCCCCGGCCCTGGAAACCGCCTCACCAGCTTCTGTCCCGTAAATTGGTCATGAACCCGCACATGCGCAACCGCATCGCCGCCGGGGATTTCGCCCGGGTGACCCTCGACGAAGAAACCACCTTTTCCGGTTACATCGCCGCCGACCCCGCCGATCCCTCCGTCTTCCGTATGGACGGCTACGTGCTCGGCGCGGCCGGACACCTCGAGGGGGTTTCGCTCCGATTGGCCGACGACGACATCCATCAGATCCAATTCCTGCCCGAACCCCCGGTCTTTGTCGATGCCGAGGGCCACGATCTGGTCATGGTTCGTGGTTTTTTTCCGGGATGAAAGTGTCATTGCAGCCTTTTCAAACAACCCGGTCCCCGTAGTTTGGTCGCATGTCGACTGAACACCCCGCACGCCTATGGCACTACGCCCTCTCCGGCCAGAAAGGCGGCCCGGTGGAGGAAAAGGAACTCAAGCGACTCCGTATGGTCGGCGTCCTCAATGACGCCTCCCTCGTCTGGACGGAGGGCTGGCCCGACTGGCGACCGCTCGGCACGGTTCCCGAGTTGATCCCGTCCCCTTCATCTCCACCCGTCCCCCCACCCGATCCACCATTTCAACCCCAACCACACGCCAGCACCCCGGCGGGGTCGCAAAATCCGGATGGCGCGGCCGTGGCTGTCGTGATCTGTGGAGCCATCGGCATTTCCGGCATCGTCTGCTGCGCCACCACCCCGGTTTCCCTCGTGGCCATCATCCTCGGCCACCTCACCCTGGCCCGGACGGACCTAACCATGAATTCAAGGAATCTTGCCCTCGTGGGAACGGTTCTCGGCTACGGGGGGATTGTCCTCCTCATCCTGCCCCTCCTGGCGGGCATGATCTGGGGCGGATGGGGCAACCATCTCCCGGAAATCTTCCGCCATTGGCGCCCGGGTGTGGGCATTTAAACGGCAGCGACGCACTCCCGGCAGCCCCGATTTCTTCGGGGTTCGGCCCACGGCCTCAGATTTTTTTCGTTCGCCGCACTCCCGGCAGGATTCGAACCTGCGACCAGCGGATTAGAAATCCGCTGCTCTATCCAGCTGAGCTACGGGAGCCACGTTCCCCAAGCATACCCAACGCGGTAGCCCCGACAAGCCGCCAGCTCGCTTCTGCTTCTGATGGATTGGATGGATTTTTCATCCGTTTTGCAGGGAGTGAACCATGAAGAGCACAGCAGCACACTATAAAAGCCATGGGATCAGCAGTGACCCGGCAAGATACCAGCCCCGATGATTCCCAGGGTTGAATTCTCCCTCACCATATGGGGATCATGCCTTATAGCCGCCCAACTCGTTTCCTACAGTCTCTCCTCTGTGTGCGAAGTGATGAAAAAAACCAAATTCTTACGGCTAAAGCAACTGAGTCTCAGGGTCGTTTGACATAAAATTTCATGGAAATGGTTGTCGACGTGCCTGTTACATAAACAGCTTTTTGCCTTCACTGGATGCATACATAGTCCATACAAATTTTCTGAATAAACAACACCCCCGGGGCGTCATAATCACATAAGAATTACGCATTCATCTCAAAATGGAGCTCATATGACCACCGACATTCGCAATTCCCTTCAAGCCTACTTGGAACAAATCGGAAAGTTCTCCCTCCTCAAAGCCGAAGATGAGGTCGCCCTTTCCAAGCGCATCCAGAAGGGCGACAAAAAAGCCCTCCGCCAGATGACGGAAGCCAATCTCCGCCTCGTCGTCAAAATCGCCAAGGAATACAACGGCTACGGCATGCCCCTCGAGGACCTCATCGCCGAGGGCAACATCGGCCTCATGCGTGCGGCGGAAAAATTCGACCACCGCCGTGGCAACCGCTTCAGCACCTACGCCTCCTGGTGGATCAAGCAGGCCGTGCGCCGTGCCATCGCCAATCAGAGCAAAACCATCCGCGTCCCGGTCCATGTCTCGGACAAGATCCAGAAAATGCGCCGCCTCAGCTACCGTCTGACCGAGGAACTCGGCCGCGAACCGGACGATACCGAACTGGCCGAGGAACTCTCGGTCTCGGAAACCCGCATCGCCCAGCTCCGCGCCGCCGGCCTCCAACCCCTCTCGCTCGATGCCAGCACCGGCACCGACGAAGACATGCCTTCGCTCGGCGACATCATCGGCGACCAAAACGCGGTCGATCCCGCGCAAAGCCTCTTCGACGACAACATGCGTGAAACGGTCATGGCCGCCCTCAGTGTGCTCAACGAGCGGGAAATGAAGATCATTTCCCTCCGCTTCGGCCTGGACGGTGCCAAGGAACAGACCCTGGCCGACATCGGGAAAAAATTCCGCGTCACCCGCGAGCGCATCCGGCAGTTGCAGAACAGCGCCCTTTCCAAATTGGAAAAGCGCATCACCCGCGATGAAGAAAAGGCCGAGGCCAAAGGCCGCATGGCCGGTCTCAAGGCCTGATCGTCCAACCTCCCACCCCCACGCCTCATTTCACGCGCGTCGATCCTGCCGGTTCTAGTTCCGGCAGGTCGACCGCCGCCCGCACCGCTTCCAACATCACCCCGGCATCCCAGACCGGGCGCCGCGCCAGCGCGGAGTAATCACCCGGGCAGAGCGACTCGAGGAGTTCGAGGTATTCTTCTTTGGACTCGAGATGCTGGAAGGCCACCCGCCAGCGTTCCCGGTGCGGAAACTCGTCGCTGTAGCCCGCCACCGTTTTCCTGAAGAGGGTGCAGGCCTCGTCCTCCCCAAGATATTTCATGGTCAGCACAAAATGGTGGTGCATGAAAAGCAGAGTGGCTTCCATCCCCGGCTGGGGTCGCTCAATCCCATCTTCCAAGAACAAGGCAGTGCGACGGAAAAAAAAGGGATCACGCAGCGCCGCCCGGCCCACCATCACCGCCGCACAGCCGATTTCGCGGATCATCCGCCGGGCATCCTCGGGACTGTGCACGTCCCCATTGCCGATGACCGGAATGCGCTTGACCGATTGAACCACCGCGCGGATGCCCTCCAGATTGACCTTGCCGGAATAGGCCTGGGCCTTGGTCCGGCCATGCACCGCCACCGCCGCCACACCCATCGCCTCCAGCCGGGGGGCGATCTCATGCGCGTTGATCGAACGTTCATCCCACCCCAAACGCATCTTCACCGTGACCGGCAGCCGGACCGCCTTCACCACCGCCTCGGCCAGTTCCTCGGTCAACTCCTCATCCTGCATCAAGGCCGCACCGGCCCCGTTCTTGGTCACCTTGTCGGACGGACAGCCCAGATTGATGTCGATGAAGTCGATCCCCAGGTCTTCCAGAAAACGTGCCGCCGCGCTCAACTCGTGCTTGTCCGCCCCGAACAACTGCACCCCCAATGGCCGGTCGTCCGAACAGGCCGTGACCATCCGCACCGCCTTGGGATTCAACTCCAGCAACGACCGGGCGTTGACCAGGTCGGTCGTCGCCACCGACAATCCCCCCATCGCCCGGATGGCCGTGCGGAAGGGCAGGTTGGTGAACCCCGCCATCGGCGAAAGCATCAACGGATGCCTCAACCTGAGACCGCCCAGGCTGGGGCAGGCTCCGCTCTCGGATTGGATCGGGGTGCGGGTCATGGTCCCGATCATCCTAGGGAGTTCCAGCTCCCTGCCCAATCACAAATCCCATCGACAGCCCCCCACCCGCTCGGCAAGATCTCCCGCTTATGTCCGTCTGGAATCTGGCCAATCCCAACCTCCGCCAGCTCGTTCCCTACGAGCCCGGAAAACCCATCGATGACGTCGCCCGCGAACTCGGGCTCGACCCGGCCAACATCATCAAACTGGCCTCCAACGAAAATCCCCTCGGTCCCTCGCCCAAGGCCGTGGCCGCCATGGAGGCCTCCCTCCGCGGCCTCCACATCTACCCCGACGGCGGCTCCTTCCACCTCCGCAACGCCATCGCGGAAAAAATGGGCGTCGACCGTTCCATGGTCGTGCTCGGCAACGGATCGAACGAAATCATCGAACTCGCCTACCACGCCTTCGGCCGCGCCGGCACCACCAGCGCCGTGGCCAGCCGCCACGCCTTCGTCGTCTACCAGTTGATGGCCCAACTCTTCGATGTCACATTCATCGCGGCCCCCGACCGCGACTTCCACCACGACCTCGATGCCATCCGCGCCGCCATCCGCCCGGACACCCGCCTGGTTTTCATCGCCAATCCTAACAATCCAACCGGAACCCGGATTCCCAACGAACCCCTCGAGTCGTTCGTCCGGTCGCTCCCGCCCCATGTGGTCTGCGTGCTCGACGAGGCCTATTATGAATTCCTGGAAAACCCTCCGGCCTCGGTCGAATGGGTCAGGCAGGGACTCCAGGTCATCGTCCTCCGCACGTTCTCCAAGATCCAGGGACTGGCCGGCCTCCGCGTCGGATACGGCATCGCCTCCCCCGAGACCGCGGAAATCCTCCAGCGCTGCCGCCAACCCTTCAACGCCAACAGCATGGCCCAGGCGGGCGCCCTGGCCGGATTGGGCGATGACGACCACATGGCCCGCACCCGCGCCATGACCCTCGACGGACGCGCCCGCCTGCAGGACTTTTTCCGCGGGCTGGGCCTCCGCTTCGTTCCCTCCGAGGCCAATTTTGTCTTCGTCGAAGTCGGGGAGGCCGACCGGATCTTCAAGGCCCTGCTTCGTGAGGGCATCATCATCCGTTCCATGACCAGCTACGGCCTTCCGGCCTGGGTTCGCGTCTCCATCGGCACGCCCGAACAAATGCGGCGCTTCGAGGAGGCCTTCTCCCGCCTGCTCCGGTCCTGAGCTACCTTTCTCAATCAATCCATCAATCCATGAACCGCACCGTCGCCATCTTCGGCCCCGGCCTCCTCGGCGGCTCTATCCTGATGGCCCTGCGCGCGCGGGAACCCTCCACCCGCCTCCACACCTGGGCCCGCCGCCCCGAGGCCTTGGCCCCCGTCCGGGAACAACAACTCGCCGACCTCGCCGACACCGACCCGGTCCGGGTCGCCGCCGGGGCCGACCTCGTCGTCCTCTGCACCCCGGTCGGTGCCATGCCGGATCTGGTCCGGCAAATCCTCCCCGCCATGGATCACGCCACCGTCCTGACCGATGTCGGCAGCGTCAAGGCTCCGGTCCACCTCCGCCTGGCCCCCATGACCCGGGACCGTTGCGCCTGGCTGGGCAGCCACCCCATGGCCGGCAGCGAGCAATCCGGGCTCTCCGCGGCACGCGCCTCCCTCTTTGACGGTTCCCTCACCATCCTCACCCCGGACGACGACACCCCGGCCCGCGCCCTGACCGCCCTGCGTGCCTTCTGGGAATCCTTGGGCAGCCGCACCATCACCTGCTCGCCCCAGGAACACGACCGGCGCGTGGCCGCCATCAGCCACTTGCCCCACCTCCTCGCCGCCCTGCTCGTCCACGCCGCCGATGCCGGGGCCCGTGAATTTGCCGGACCCGGTTTCCGCGACGTCACCCGCATCGCCGCGGGCCCCCCGGAAATGTGGACGGAAATTCTCCTGGAAAATCGCACCGCTGTGCTGGAGGCCCTGGCCAGCCTGGAAGCCTCCAGTCGCCAAGCCCGTTCCGCCCTCGAAGCCGGGGACGCCGCCACGCTCACCGATCTCTTACACAAAGCTTGTCAGGTCCGCCGTTCACTGTCTTGAATTCCCTCCCCCCCACCCATTCCTATGTCCAAGATCAAGGTCTATCGCATCCGTAAACTGGCCGCCGAATTCGAAATGCCCGGTGACAAATCCATGTCCCACCGCGCCCTCATGATGGCCGGCTTTGCCGACGGCGAAACCCGGGTCAGCGGCTTTCTCCCCAGTGAGGATTGCCTTTCCACCCTCCACGCCATGCAGGCCCTCGGGGTCGAAATCGACACCATCAGCCCGACCGAATTCATCATCCAGGGCCGCCGCGGCAAATTCCTCGCCTCCGGCGAACCCCTCGATTGCGGCAATTCCGGCACCACCATGCGACTGCTCACCGGCCTCCTCTCCGGCCAGGACTTCGCCACCAAGCTTTTCGGCGACGCCTCCCTCTCGAAGCGTCCCATGAAACGCGTCAAGGAACCCCTCGAGTCCATGGGCGCGGTCATCCACTGCGAAGGCGCTGACAATCGCCCCCCGATCGAAGTCCGCGGCGGCAAACTCAAGGGCATCCATTACAAAACCCCCGTCGCCAGCGCGCAGTTGAAATCCGCCATCCTCCTCGCCGGCCTCCAGGCCGAAGGCAGCACCTGTGTGACGGAGAAAACCGCCTCCCGCGACCACACCGAGCGCATGCTCCGTCACTTCCACGCCCACCTCGCACAGAAGGACCTCAGCGTCACCGTCCACGGCGGCACCATGCTCCACGGCGAGGATTTCCGCGTCCCCGGCGACTTCTCCTCCGCCGCCTTCTGGCTCGTCGCCGCCTCCGCCATGCTCGGCGCCCGGCTCAAGATCTCCAACGTCGGCCTCAACCCCACCCGCACCGGCCTCCTCACCGTCCTCCTGCGCATGGGGGCCCAGCTGCGCGAATCCGTCAACGACAACGCCACCGAGCCCTGCGGTTCCTTGGAAATCCTCGAAGGCACACGCCTCAAGGGTACCGAAATCGGCGGCGCGGAAATCCCCAACGTCATCGATGAAATCCCCATCATCGCCGTCGCCGCCGCCCTCGCCGAGGGCCGCACGGTCATCAAGGATGCGGGCGAACTCCGCGTCAAGGAATCCGACCGTCTCGCCGCCATCGCCACCAACTTCCGCGCCTTCGGCGTGCCGATCGAGGAAACCCCCGATGGATTGATCATCGAGGGCGGCGCCCCCCTCCATGCCGCGCGCGTGCCCTCCTACGGCGACCACCGCATCGCCATGGCCTCCGCCATCCTCGGTCTCTTTGCCGAGGGGGCCAGCATCATCGACGACACCGACTGCATCCAGACCTCCTACCCCACCTTCGAGAAACACCTGGCCGAGGTCCTCGATGGCGACACCGCCAGCAAATTCGCCGTCAAATGGCCCTTCCGCAAGAAAACCGCCCGCCCACAAACCAAGAAGGATCCCCAATCCGCCTCCCCCAGCGCCTAACCGACCGGCCCCCGTTCCATCATGATCCTCAACCCTGTCATCGCCATCGACGGCCCCGCCGCCTCCGGAAAAAGCACCGTGGCCCGGCTCGTCGCCCGCCACCTCAACTTCGTCTATGTCGACACCGGGGCCATGTATCGCAGCTACGCCTGGCTGGCCCTGGAAAAAACCTGCGACCCCACCGACCGGGCCGCGGTCAAGGCCCTCATCGCCGCCTCACGCCTCGAAACCCTCCTCGAGAACGGTTCCCTCGAACTCCGCCTGGACGGCACCGATCCCACCCCCCACATCCGGGCCGAACGCATCAACGCCGTGGTCTCGCAGATCGCCTCCATCCCCGAACTGCGCGAATTCCTCGTCATCCGCCAACGCGAGCTGCGCAACCGCAAGCCCCTGGTCATGGAAGGCCGCGATATCGGAACCGTTGTCTTCACCGACACCCCGCACAAGTATTACATCGACGCCGATCCTGCCGTGCGCGACGCCCGCCGCCGCAACCAGGGCCAGACCGATGCCCTGGCCCAGCGCGATGCCATCGACCGCGGACGCCGCGTCGCCCCCCTCACCATGGCCGCCGACGCCCGGCTCATCGACAGCACCCATCTCTCCGCAGAATCCATCGCCCGGGAAATCGTCGAAGAATTGAAGGTGCGCGGCATCCAATCCCGCGCCTAGCAAAACAGCCATCCACCAACAGCCAACAGCCAACAGCCATCCGCCTTCCATGCGAAGCCCCTTCTACCTCTTCATCCAGGCTGCCAGCGCGCTTCTCTTCCGCACCTTCTACGACTACCGCGTCCATGGCGCCGAACACGTGCCCGACGGCGGCTGCATCATCGCCGCCAACCACGACAGCTTCTTCGATCCTCCGCTCATCGGCTGCACCCTGGAAAGCGCCCCCCACTACCTTGCCCGCAAAACCCTCTTCGATCACCCCCTTTTCGCCACCGCCATCGCCAACCTCAACGCCCATCCCATCGACCAGGAACGGCCGGACATGGCCGGATTGAAACGCGTCATCGGCGTGGCCAAAAAAGGCGCGGGCGTTGTCCTCTTCCCCGAGGGTTCACGCAGTTGGGACGGCCAACTCCAACCCGCCCAGCCCGGCATCGGCCTGGTGGTGGCCAAGGCCCGCGTTCCCGTCGTGCCCGCGCGCATCTTCGGCGCCCACCCCGCCTGGCCCCGGGGCCGCAAGCCCACCCCCTTCCATCCCATCCGCGTCGTCTTCGGGCCCCCCATCCAATTCACCGAGATCCCGGGTGATCGCGACGCCTACCAGTCCATCGGCAACCAAATCATGCAGGCCATTGCCGCCCTCCCCTGCCCCGGCGACTGATCCAGCCATTCCTATCGAATGTTTCCCCGGTAGGTAAACAACTCCCACTCGTTCTCGTGCTCGTTCTCTCCTTGCAGCTTCCTATTGGATATTGGCTATTGGCTTTTTGCTCTTGGCGAAATCAGTCCTCAGACCTCCTAGATTCTAGAGCATTTCCGGATCATATAGACACATAATGTGCATGAGTGAAGTAGTTGATACATTCTTGTGGAGTGAACAGTGACAAGCAGTCTGCGACCGCCCGCATGAGTTCTTCGTAGGTTCTTGCACAAGCCCGGCGTAA
>JANRJG010000036.1 GCA_033875315.1 Candidatus Methylacidiphilales bacterium | reverse complement strand
ACGATACGGTGGCCTTTTTTACGCGCTGCAATGATCCGCTTCCTTAAATCTGCACTCAATGGGTTCATCCCCAGTTTGGTACGGCATCGGACAGGGATTGTACAGTCTATTGTGCCTATCTAATCCGGAATTGCTCTAGCGTCAAGCCGTGATCAAGCGGGCATTGGGCTTTGTGGCGGGGTTGTTGGAGCCCGGGTGGAAGGCTTTCCGGGCGTACCGGCCGGTTTTTTTGGGAATCCAGTCGGTGGGGCTGCTGTTGTTGCTGGCCTATTATTTTCTTCCGGGGCTGGCGGGTGCCTGTGAGGCCCTGGTGGCATGGAAGCGGGCGGGCGGTCTTTGGTTCGCGGCCCTGGCCACGGTGGTTTCGGGCGGCGTGGTGCCTGAATTGCTCAAGTGGAAGATGCGGCCGGCCGGGCTCCCGCATCCCGGGCCGTTGGAATTGCTCCACCAGATGACCCTTTTTGCCATCCTCGGGATGATGGTGGATGTGTTTTACGATTTGCAGGGTCGGTGGTTCGGACCGACGACCGGGTTGGGTGTGTTGCTGTTGAAATGGTTTGTGGACCAGTTTGTCTATTCCCTGTTCCTGACCGGACCGCTTTCGATTCTGTGGTTCATGTGGCGTGAGCACAGGTTTGATCCCCTGGCGACGATGCGGGCGGCGTGGTCGCGCCAATTCATCGGGCGCGTGCTTCCGATGTGGGCCACCGGGCTGGTTTTTTGGACGCCCCTGCTCTTCGGGCTTTACGTGCTGCCGGTGGGATTGCAGTTCCTGGCCTTCTTGGTGGCCAATTGCGCGTGGGGCATCCTGATGGTGTTCATCGCCCGCCGCCAGATCGATGGGGCCGATGTCGGGTAAGGTGCGGAGGAGGAAGAGAAAAGGTAAAAAGGAAAAGCAAAAGGAGATTGGTCAATCCGAGGGCTCGATGATCACGAGGGCGTGTTCGCACGGTGCATGACCGGAAGGATAGGCCCGGACCATGTGGGCTGCACCGGCAAAACGGGGATGGGCGCACTGGAGCAGTCCGTGAAACGGGCGTCCGGTCCGGAGGGTTTCGAAGACTTCGGAGGCGAAAGCGTCGTTCCAGTCCATCACTCCGGCCAGGGACAATTGCTCGCATTCCGGGCAGGCGACCAGGAGGGCGGCATTGGCCAGGGTGATTTTGAGCGGAACGGCGGCGTCATTGAGTTCCAAGACGGCCAGAGGACAGTTCATCTGGGCGGCGGTATAGGCCAGGAGGGCCTTGGCGTAGTCGGATTGGGCGTTGATGTTGGCCTGGTCGACCATGCGCTGGGCCACCTTGAGGCGGGTTTGCAGGACCTTGGCATTGACCGGTTTGGTCAGGTAATCGTTGGCGCCAGAATCCAGTGCGGGGGCGAGGGCCTGGCCCGGTTCGTGGGCGGTGACCATCATGATGTAAGGATAATACTCCGATCCGGTGCCGTAGCTGGCCCGGAGGTGGCCGATCAGCTCGAGTCCGCTCATGCCCGGCAGGTCCAGATCGACGAGGTACACATCGTAAGGGTTGCCCTCCTGTGCGGCGATTTTGGCCAGGGCGTCCTCGCCGCTCATGCATTCCAGCACCTGGTGTTTGACGCTCTGGCCGCTGTTGACCAGAGCGCGGAGGAGCATGCGGGTGGCGGGATCGTCTTCGATGATGCAGATGTTCATTTTTTGGAGTATTGGACGCGTCCGGTGGTGCGGAAAAACATGCGGCGGATGGCTTTGACCACACCGGGTTTGGGCGGGGCGGCGGCGGCGATGGAGGCGTAGGTGATGGCGGTGCGCGGGATGGTTCCACCGGAGGGTTTGGCGGGTGCCGGGATGGTTTCCTCGAGTGGTGTGTTGGGGGACGGGGCGGTGAACCGTCTCCGGATGCGGAGGGTGAAGAGGAGTTCGACCTCACCCACCGTGAGCCGGTCGCCTGAGGTCAGGATGGCCTGTTCGGTGACGACCCCGTTGACCCGGGTTTTGTCGCCGGAACCGAGATCCCAGATTTCCACGTAATCGGAGTGGATCATGAGGCTGCAGTGGAGCGGCTCGATGCTGGGGTGGGGTAGGATGAATTGGCAGTCCTGGCCGCTGCCGATGAGACAGCCGGATTGGACATTGCCCTCGAAGCGGAACGTTTGGGGGCCACCGGGGGCGTCGGCCCAATCGAGGCTGATGATGTGCTGGTCGAGCAGCCCGCTTTCCAGATCCTGGTGGTACAGTTCGGGCAATACGGCCGGAGCGGTACGAGGAGGCTGGGATGAAACTTCAGAAACATCCCGGGGCTCGGGGACGAATGCGGAGGTTTCCGCCGGTTCCGGATTTTCGAAATCCTCCAAGGTGAGGTCGAAGGTCGGCACCGAGGGGCGGAGGCCGGGATACCATTTGGAGGTGGTCTGTTCCCAGCCCAGGATTTCATAGAGGGCGGCCGCACCCTTGCGGCCCATGCTTTCGGCGTGGATGACGTGGTGGTTGCGGAAGAAGACGAGGGCGCGTTTCGCTCCTTGGAGGATTTCCAGTGCTCCCTCGCTTCCTTCCACCACGATCTGGCGGATGAGGAATCCCGGAGGCTGTTCGTCATGAGTCTGGAGGGAAGGGGTGGCCATGGCGCGGGTGGGATGCAGAATTTTTAGCATTTGCCCCCTTGAAATCAAACACGGATATCCGGCCGGGGCCGGGCAAAAAAAAACGGGAATCCCGCAAGGGATTCCCGCTGGAGCGGAAGCAGGGCTTATTCGGCGGGGTCGAATTCGCCTTTGCCGTCGACCGTGGCCTCTTGGGAACGAGTATGTGTTTCCCCGCTGGGTCCTGTGGTGGTGACGGTGCGGCTGGCCCCATTTTCAGTCGGCTGGACACTCACGCTCTTCGAGACGGTTTTTCCATCCTGATTGGTCAGGGATTGGTCGCGGGTGAGCTGGCCGTCACCGCGTTGTACCGAGGACTCGTAACGGCCGGATTTTCCATCACCGGTGGTGTAGGTTCCCGAGGTGGAACGGCCATCCGCCGTGCGGGTGGTGGTGGAGTCGGTGTTGAGGGATTTGCCTGAGGCGGTGGAATAGGTGCCTTGTTTTTCGAGGGTTCCGTCGCCGGTGCGCTTGACCGTCTGGGTGCCGGTCTGGGTGCCGCCGTTGAAACCGGTGCGGTTGCTGTCGACCTGCCAGCTGTTGTTGCCGGTCTTTTGGCCGTTGCGTTGGAGGGAGGACGTGCGGCCGTCGCCCAAGGTGGTGTTGATGTTTTGCTGGGCGGTGCCGTTTTCGCGGTTCCAGGTGCTGTTTTTGTCCCGGGCTCCGTTGCCATTGGCGTTCTGCCACTGGGTGTTCTGGGAACGGCTGCCGCGGTCGGCTTCCGTCTGACGCTGCCAAGTGGCGTTCTGGCCGCGATCGTTGTTGAAGGAACCCGAACGCGTGCGGTTGCGGGGGGCGGCTTCGGCAAGCGAGGCCGCCAGAGTGAGGATGGAGACAAGTCCGAGGAGGAGGATTTTGTTCATGCAAGAATGGAGACGGCGGGGACCGGTGGTGGGTTACAGGAAAAATCAGGGTTCTGGGTCGGGGTCCTTCGCGCCAAGCAGGGCACGGATTTTTTCCCTTCGTTCGTTTCTGAACTTTTCATACTTTTGCTGTTGGTCGGGGTCAAGTAGGGGCAGGAGACGGGATTCGGTGCCCTCAAGGATCTGGCGGGTGGCCAGGAAGGAACGACGTCGCAGGGATTGAAGGTCGCGGAGGCTTTCTTCGATGACCGGGCGGAAGGCGGATTCCTGTTCCGGGGTCAGGACCAATTGTTGGTCCATTTTCTCCATCCAGCGGGCGGCCATCTCGGCCGGGGTGGCACGGGCGCGCTCGGCGATTTTCTTTTTGGCGACGGCCAGGGTGGCCAGGCTGCCGGTGATTCCGCCGAAGAGGAAAATGGCGGCGGCGCCGGCAACGGTGAGGAGACGGGTGCGTAGGATGGGGTTCATAAATCGAGGAGTGCGAGGGGGTCGGATTCTTGGATGGGCCATTTCCCGGAGAAGACGTCGCCCGAGGGGAAGGGTAGATCCAGTGTGTAGTTGTAGAGAAGCAGGGCGGCCAGCGCGGGAATGGCGGAAGCGGACAGAAGCCAGCGCAATGCCCAGGTGATGGAATCAGGATCGGCTTGCCTGCGGCGGCGTTCAGCGGTGGCCAGTGCGGCCACGCGCGTGCTGAAGCCTGGAGGAGGTTGGAGGGGGACTTCCCCGGAACCGCAGGCACGGCGGTGCAGGTTGTCCCAGTGGGCATCGGCAGGGTGGTTGGAGGGGCGGGATGGATCAGGATCACTCATGGGATTTTTCCAGCAGTTGAAAGAGTTTGCGCAGCTTGGCCCGGGCGCGGAAAGCGGTGACTTTGACCTTGGAGGCCCCCCAGCCTGTTTGTTGGGAGATGGTTTCGACCGTGAGTTGTTCCAGGTCCAGCATACGCAGCACCAATTGTTCGTTCGGATTGAGTTGGCCGAGGAGGTGGTCGACCAGATCGCGGGCAGAGGCCTGTCCGGCGGCATCGGGAGCGTGATCGCCCATGCGGGTTTCTTCAAAGGCCTGTTGTTGATCGGCGTCGAGATCGCCCCAACGCAGGAGGGGACGGCGCTGGTGATGGCGCAGCCGGTCCAGGCAGGTGGTGAGGCTGAGGCGGGCGACCCAGTGTTGGAAGGGCTGATCCCCGCGGTATTGGTCGATTTTATGAAAAACCTTCATGAAGATTTCCTGCGCCAGGTCTTCCTCGCTCTCCTGTCGTGGGAGGCGGCGGCGGATGATGCGGAGGACATCCGGATAGAGCGCATCCACCAGAAAACGGGCGGCGTTCTCGTCGCCGTTGCAGAAGGCGTCGACCCATGGCCGGAGGTCCGGGGAGGGGTCATCCATGGGGTGGATTCTGAGTGGTCATGCACGAAACTCAAGACGCGAACGGACGTGTCCCGGTTACAACGATCAAGTGTATCGCTTTTGCTTGGCCTTGGGGCGCGGGGTGGCAGGTTGGGGAGATGGCGATTCCTTTGATCATGACCGTTTTGGGGCCGGACCGGCCGGGTTTGGTGGACGTGGTGGCGTCGGCGGTGGCCGAACACGGGGGCAACTGGTTGGACAGCCGGATGTGCCACTTGGGGGGACATTTTGCCGGCATCGTCCGGGTCGAGGTCCCCGGCGAACGGGAGCATGCCCTGCGCCAGCAGATTCAGTCGTTGTCGATGCGTGGTTTGCAAGTGACGGTGGCGCGTGATGAGGCGGCCGGTGCCGCGGGACCGCGTCGCACCATGGTGCTGGACCTGGTGGGCAACGACCGGCCCGGCATCGTCCAGCAGATCAGCCACATCCTGGCCGTTCATGGGGTCAACGTCGAGGAACTGCACACCGAGCGGACCAGCGCGCCGTGGAGCGGGGAGCCGTTGTTCGAGGCCAGGCTGCGCATCGAGATCCCGGAGTCTTGTGAGCTTCCCAAGCTGCGGGCGGATCTGGAAAAAATCGCCGCCGAGTTGATGGTCGATTTCACGTTGGGATTGAAGCCCTGATCTGCTGGCAAATCGTTCTCAGCCTCGATCTCGTGCACTTTTTCTTTTTTGAAACAGGGAGAGAGCGGGAACGAGGATGGGTGTGAGAACGCGTGTGATTTCGGATGGGAAGCCCCCCATCCTCAATCCAGCGTCTTGCGGTAGAATCTCGACCCGGCCGTGATGACGACCGTGGTGAAGAGGAGGATGGGCCAGAGGTGGGCGGCGGTTTCGTAAAGTCCGTTCCCCTTGAGCATGATGCCGCGCACGATGCGCAGGAAATGGGTCAGGGGCAGGGCGCTTCCGACCCACTGGGCCCACTCGGGCATGCCCCGGAACGGAAACATGAAACCTGACAACAACAGGGAGGGCAGGAAGAAAAAGACCGCCATCTGCATGGCCTGGAGCTGGTTGCGGGCGATGGTGGAAAAGAGGATTCCCATGGATAGGTTGGCGGCGATGAAAAAGAGGGCCGACACTGCCAGAAGGAGCAGGCTTCCTTTGAAAGGCACATGGAAAATCACCAGGGCCACGGTCAGGATCAATCCGACCTGGATGTATCCGACCAAGATGTAAGGGGTGATCTTGCCCACCATGACTTCCACCGGTTTGGCCGGGGTGGCGAGCAGGGTTTCCATGGTGCCGCGCTCGCGTTCCCGGGTGATGGCCAGTGCGGTGATGATGACCATGGTCAGGGTCAGGACGACACCCATGAGGCCGGGAACGATGTTGTATTGCGTGAGACCTTCGGGGTTGTAGTGCGGCTGGATGCGCAGGTCGACCGGTAGATCGCCGGGGGAAAGGTAGGACAGACTGCCGGAGAGGCTGCGCTGCCAGACGGTGGTGGCCAGATTCCGCAAAGCGCCCACGGCGTTTCCCGTGGCCGAGGGGTCGGTGGCGTCGGCTTCGAGCAGGAGGGTGGGACGCAATCCTTTGACCAAGTCACGGGAGAAATTCCCCGGCACGTGCAAGACGAACTGGACTTCCCCCAGGCGGAGCATCCGGTCCGCTTCTTCTTCGGTCACCGGCCGTTCCAGAAAGCGGAAGTACTTCGAATTTCTCATGCCTTCGACCAGATCCCGGACCAGTGGACCCTGGTCGCCGGAAACCATGACGGTGGGCAGGTGTTTGGGATCGGAATTGATGGCGAAGCCGAAAAGCACCAACTGCATCAGGGGGATGCCGATCATCATGGCGAAGGTCACCCGGTCCCGCCGCATTTGGATGAATTCCTTGCGGAGGATGGCGCAGAAACGGTTCCAGGAGGGGGAGTCAATCATCGCGGAAATTGTCCTTGCTGGTGTCCATCAAGGCGATGAAGACATCCTCCAGGCCGGGTTCGACCCGGTCCCATTGCCGGTCCGGGCTGCTGAGTTGGCGTGCGGTATTCTGCAGGGCTGCGGCATCGCGGCCGCTGACATGCAGCGACCGTCCAAAGGGCACGACCTGTCCGACACCCGGGGCCGCCCGGAGGGTGTCCACCCCGGCCTCGACGCGGGGGCCGGTCACGCGGTAGGTGGTGAGTCCGGCGGAGGCGATGACTTCCTTCACCATGCCGTTGGCCAGCAGGTGGCCGTAGGCGATGTAGGCCAGGCGGTCGCATTGTTCGGCCTCATCCATGTAGTGGGTGGTGACGAGGATGGTCATGCCTTCGTGGGCCAGGCGGTGGATTTCCAACCAGAATTCCCGCCGGGCCTTGGGATCGACCCCGGCGGTGGGCTCGTCGAGCAGGAGGAGGCGGGGCCGGTGGAGGAGGCAGGCGGCCAGGGCCAGCCGTTGTTTCCAGCCTCCGGAGAGTTGGCCGGCCAGTTGGCGCTTGCGATCGGAGAGACCAAGGTTTTCCAGGCACTCCGCCACGGCGGGCTTATGGTTTTTCATGCCGTAGATGTTGGCGATGAAATCCAGGTTTTCCTCCAGGCTCAGATCCTCGTAGAGGCTGAACTTCTGCGTCATGTAGCCGACCTGGCGTTTGATTTCGTCGGATTGGGTGCGGAAGTCGTAGCCGAGACAGGTGCCTTCGCCCTCATCCGCGCGCAGCAGGCCGCAGATCATGCGGATGAAGGTGGTTTTGCCGCTTCCGTTCGGGCCGAGGAATCCGTAGATCTCCCCCTTCCTGACTTGCATGGCCAGGCCGTCGACCACGGTTTTCCCGTCAAACCGCTTCGTCACGTTCCGGACATCGATGACGAGATCGGTTCCGGTCATGGGCTTTGGGCGCGGCGGATTTCCACTGGTTGTCCCGGGTGGAGTCGTTCCCGGATTTCGGGGTCGGGTGCCGCTTCAACGAGGAAGGTGAGTTTGTCGCGGGTGTCGTTGCTGTAAATGACGGGCGGGGTGTATTCGGCCTTGGTGGAGAGGTAATTGACCGTGGCCGGGAACGAAGTGTCCCCGCCATAGGGTTTGACCGTCAGGAGGTCGCCCGGGCGGAGGGTGTTGAGCGTGGCGGCATTGACGTAGAAACGGATCTTGATGCGCTCGGGGGGAAGGAGCACAACCACGGGCCGGCCCTCCGGGACCCATTCGCCGGGAACGTAGGTCGTGTCCTGGACATAGGCGGCGCCGGGGGCGAGCTGGGTTTTCTGGTCGAGGCGCCATTGGATTTGTGAGTGGGCTTCCCGGGCGGCCTTCCATTCGCTTTCGTTCTGGTCGTATTGCTGGCGCGAAATCGAACCGGAGGGCATCATTTGTTGGGCACGTTCCCAGTTTTGTTCGGCCAGGACGAGGCGGGCCCTGGTTTCGGCGGCCTGTTCGGCCTCGGGATTGGGTTCCAAGCGGAACAAAGTTTGGCCGGACTTGGTCTTGTCGCCGCGGTGCACGGACAAATCCAGCAGCCGTCCGGCTACCGGGGAGGCCACATAGAGGTAATCGGCCTCGACGTAACCCTGGTAGACGGAGTTGACGGGGGCCAAGTGCCTCCAAAGGGAAAAGGCAATGACCAGAAGTCCGACAAAGATGGCGGCACCGAGGATTTTTCTGCGCTTGCTGCTGCTGGCCGGGGTTTCGGTGTCGGGAAGAGTCATGGCGCGATCATGTGGAAGGGAGAGGGAAGAGGATGAAGCAAGGAAGACAGAAGCCAACAGCAGAATCAGACGGAGGATTCTGCCTAGGAATCAGGAAACCCGGCAGGAGCAGGGCACCGCTCCTGCATCAGAATCGTGATCAATCCAAACGTTCGGGGTAGACGCCGGCGTCGATCAGCTTCCGGATGCCGGCTTGCACGAGGGGTTTGTCTTCGCGGTAGGTCACACCCAGCCAAGTGCTCGATGTGGTGAGGACGCGGAATTTCGCCTGATCGGACTGGATGAGTTCGTCGGCCAGGGTGGGGATGTAGTATTCGGCCTTCAATTCGCCGACGCTCCGGTCGAGGAAGGATTTGAAGCCGTTTTCGATTTTCGGAAAAACGTCCGGGGTGAAGGTCCAGAGGTTCATCGAGACAGGTTCGTCGCCGGTGAACTTGGCGGTGGAGCCGTCGGGCCGGGCTACTTTTCCGCCGTTTCCGTCTTTCTCGATCTTGGTTTCCTCGACCACGCTGGTGAGGAAGCCTGCCGGGTCCGCTTGGCAGACGCCGCGCGAGACGGTGCCGTTCTCGGAAAGGGTGTTGCGCATGGGATAGCCGACCAGGCCGTATTCCGGGACAGCGCCCTGGGTTGCCAACTTGCCGAGGTGTGCCGCGGCCTGGGCGAGGGCATCTCGCCCATAGCAATCGTCGGCGTTGACGATGGCGAAGGGGCTGCGGATGGTGTCTTTGGCGGCGAGCACGGCGTGGGAGGTGCCCCAGGGTTTTTCGCGGCCTGCGGGAACCTTGTAACCGGCGGGGAGGAGGTCGAGTTCCTGGAAGGCGTAGTCGACGATTATTTTGCCCTCGTAGCGTGGGCCGATGAGGGCTTTGAAATCGGCCTCGATGGAGTGGCGGATGACGAAGACGACGCGGCTGAAACCGGCGCGGCGGGCGTCGAAGATGTTGTAGTCGAGGAGGGTTTCGCCGGAGGGGCCGACGGGGTCGATTTGTTTTAGCCCGCCGTAGCGCGAGCCCATGCCTGCGGCCAGGACGAGAAGGGTGAATTCCATGGGGTGACAATCGGCGATCGGGCGGGTGATTCAAGTCAGAACACCTGCAGGCGGCCGGTTCCGGGATCCAGGCCCCTGGTGTGTTTTTTCCACGACAACAGGAAGGTGCTTTGCCAGCATCCAAGGGCATGAGCCGACCCTTGGGGGAACTGATTTGGGTCCCGTTCGCGAAGGAAGGACGTCCATGAACGAAAGTCAGGTTTTTGAAGGTCGCTCGCACGGGCGGCTGGATGTGCTGGGGGGTGTGGCCGAATACAGTGGGGCGTTGGTCCTGCAGATGCCGACCCGTGGGGAAACCGTGGTTCGGGCGAGACTCATAGACCAGCCGGAATTGCGTTTCCGATCGGAGGGCATGGATGAGGCGGTGATTCCATTGGAATGGTGGACGGGTCTGTTGCGGACCTCAGGGGGAGGAGCGGCGCTACGCGGTGTGTTGCAGGAGCGAAGGCTGGCACCTTGGACGTTTTACCTTGTGGGTTGTTTGTGGACTTTGGCCCTTGAAAAGGGCTGGGTGCCCACCCGGGGAATCGATATTGAGGTGCACTCCGGTTTGCCTGTTTCTTGCGGCGTCAGCAGCAGCTCGGCCTTGACGGTGGCGACCCTGCGGGCCTTGGCGGAGCTGGCGGGGTTGGCCTTGCCAGAAACGGAATCCGCCGCGCTCGCCCATAAGGCCGAGGGTGATTTTGTCGGGGCGCCCTGCCGCTTGGTCGATTCCCTGGCCTGTGCGCACGTGCAATCCGGCTATCTGCTCCCCATCCTTTGCCGTCCGGATCAAGTCCAGCGTCCGGTAGCCGTTCCCCCGGGAATCTGTTTGGTTGGGTGGCCGAGCGGGGTGAGGCATGCCGTGTTTGCCAATCCGCATGCCCGGGTGCGAACAGCGTCCTTCATGGGCCGCAAGATGCTCGAACGCGCGACCGGACGCAAAGTGGCCCAGACCAGCGATTTCACGCCGATGGAGTACCACCAAAACCAGGAACACCTGGCCGTGGCCATGCGCGGCGAGGATTTCTTGGATGCCTGGGGTGGCGTGGATGATCCGCTTTCCGTCATCGATCCACAGACGGTCTATCCCGTGCGGGCCGCCACCCAGTTTGCCATTGAGGAGAATGACCGGGCCGCCCGCACGGTGGCCAGTCTGCAGCGCTTCCATTTGGAGCAGGACGAATCGCTCCTATGGGAAATAGGAGGACATTTCTTCGCCTCCCATACCGCTTATGGGGCGATGGGTCTGGGCTGCGCGGAAACCGACTTGATGGTGGATTACCTGCGCAACCGGCCACTGAGTGAAGGCATTTACGGGGCCCGCGTCAGTGCCGGAGGGTGCGGGGGCACCGTGGTCGTCTTGCTCAAGGAATCGTCCCTGCCCCGGCTGAGCGAACTTTGCGCGCGCCTCACGCCCGCCGTGTCCCTCATCCCCTGATTTCCGTCCCCGTTTTCCGGGCTTCGCCCTTTCTCATTAGGAGGTGCTGCTTATTAATGAAAACATCTAATTTGATTTAATATCATAAATAAGATAGCCTACTTTTTGTCATGAAGCAACAGATGGCCACTACCCCTGCTCCCACCAAGCCCCGCAACACGGTCACGATGGAGGGGAACGAGGCAGTGGCGCGGATTGCCTACAAGTTGAGCGAGGTGATCGCGATTTATCCAATCACCCCGTCGACCTCCATGGGGGAACTGGCTGATGAGTGGGCCTCGCGGCGGAAGGAAAATCTTTGGGGATCGGTTCCCCGCGTGGTTCAGATGCAATCGGAAGCCGGCGTGGCCGGGGCGGTGCATGGGATGCTCCAGGCCGGCAGCCTGGCCACCACCTTCACGGCTTCCCAGGGGCTCCTTTTGATGATCCCCATCATGTATAAAATCGCCGGGCAGTTGATGCCGTTCTGTCTGCACGTTGCTGCGCGCAGTCTGGCCACGCATGGACTGTCCATTTTTGGCGACCACTCCGACGTCATGGCCGTGCGCCAGACCGGTTTTGCCATGCTGGCCTCGGCCGGGGTCCAGGAGGCCCAGGATATGGCCTGCATCGCGCACGCCGCCACCCTGCAAACCCGCATCCCCTTCCTTCATTTTTTCGACGGATTCCGTACCTCGCACGAAACCAATGGGGTGGAACGGCTGGATGACAAGACTCTGCGCGCCATGCTGGACGAGGAATCCATGCTGGCCCAAAGCCGCCGCGGCCTCAGTCCGGACCGTCCGGTCATCCGGGGAACGGCCCAGAATCCCGACGCCTATTTCCAGGGACGGGAGGCGGTCAATGCCTTCTACGACCGCACGCCGGCCCTGGTCCAGGAGCTGATGTACCGGTTCGCCACCCTGACCGGCCGGACCTATCATCTCTTTGATTACACGGGTCATCCTCTGGCCGAGCGGGTGGTGGTGATCATGGGATCGGGCGGTGAAACCGTGCGGGAGGTGGTGCGCCACCTGATGTCACAGGAAGAACGCGTAGGAGTCATCCAGGTCCGGCTGTTCCGTCCGTTCGATGTCGCCGCCCTGGTCAACGCCCTGCCGCCCACGGTCAAAAAAATCGCCGTGCTCGACCGGACCAAGGAACCGGGTTCGGTGGGTGAACCGTTGTTCCAGGATGTGGTGACGGCCCTGGCCGAGGCGGATACGGCGCGCTGGAGCGAGGGCAGGACACCGGTCGTGATCGGGGGGCGCTATGGACTGGCCTCCAAGGAATTCACCCCGGCCATGGTTTTGTCCGTGCTGAACGAACTCAAGGCCGCCCAACCCCGGCGTCGTTTCACCGTCGGGATCTGTGATGACGTCACCCGGCTTTCCCTGGCCTACGACCCGTCATTCGGTGTGGAAGATGAGGAGAACCGCCGCTGTCTTTTTTATGGACTGGGCTCGGATGGCACCGTGGGGGCGAACAAGAACACGATCAAGATCATCGGCGACAAGGCCGGCCTGCACGCCCAGGCCTATTTTGTCTACGACTCGAAAAAATCCGGGGCCGCCACGGTGTCGCACCTCCGTTTCGGCGCCCATCCCATCCGCGCGCCCTACCTCATCCAGAAAGCCCATTTTATCGGGGTGCACCAGTGGAACCTGCTCGACCAGTTCGATGTCCTGGAATCCGCAGCGCCCGGCGGGGTGTTTCTGTTGAACACCGTCCACGCCGCCGATGTCGTCTGGGACCATCTGAGCCTGGAGGTTCAGGAATCGATCATCTCCCGTAAGCTCCGGTTCCATGTCATCGACGCCTACCAAGTCGCCCGTGAATGCGGTCTGGGCGGACGCATCAACACCATCATGCAAACCTGCTTTTTTGCCCTCTCCGACATCATGCCGTTGGACCAAGCGATCTCCGAGATCAAGGCGGCGATCGAGAAAACCTACCTGCGCAAGGGCAAGGAAGTGGTCGAGAAAAATTTCCGCTCGGTCGACCGCACGTTGGAAAACCTGCGCGAGGTCATCGTTCCCAAGGCGGCATCGGCCGCCCGTCACCGCCCGCCGCCCCTGTCCGCCGGGGCGCCGCAGTCGGTCTTGGAACTCCAGGGCGAATTGCTTGCGGGAAGGGGTGATTCTTTGCCGGTCAGTGCCTTCCCCATCGACGGCACCTGGCCGGTCGGCACCAGCCGCTGGGAAAAACGCAACCTTGCGCTGGAGATACCAGGCTGGGACCCGGAGCTTTGCATCCAGTGCAACAAGTGCGTGCTGGTCTGTCCCCACGCCGCCATCCGGGCCAAGCACTACGACGAAAAACTCCTGGGCAACGCTCCGACAACCTTCCGTTCCGTGCCGTTCCGCTCGCCGGAGAACAAAGGCCACCGCTACACCATCCAGGTGGCGCCCGAGGATTGCACCGGCTGCAAGCTCTGCATCCAGGTCTGCCCGGCCAAGGACAAGTCCAACGCCGCCCACAAGGCGCTCAACCTGGTCGGCCAACCGGCGGTGCGCGAGGCCGAGAAGGAAAACTACGATTTCTTCCTGGCCCTTCCCTCTCCCGACCGCACCACCCTGAAGCCGGATCTGGTCAAGGACTCGCAGTTCATGGAGCCGCTCTTTGAATACTCCGGAGCCTGCGTGGGCTGCGGAGAGACACCTTATATCAAATTACTGACGCAAATGTTCGGTGACCGCGCCCTGATCGCCAACGCCACCGGATGCTCGTCGATCTACGGCGGCAACCTGCCGACCACGCCCTACACCTGCAACAGCGAGGGCCGGGGACCGGCCTGGGCGAATTCCCTCTTCGAGGACAACGCCGAGTTCGGCCTCGGCATCCGGGTGGCCAGCGATGCCCGGCGCGCCCATGCCGGTCTTTTGTTGCGCCAGGGCAAAAAATTGCTGGGTGAGTCCTGGGTGGCGGAAATCCTGGAGGCGCCCCAGACCAATGAAGCGGAGATCGCCGCGCAGCGTGCCCGGGTGGCCGAGCTCAAGCGGCGACTGCCTTCGCTGCCGCCGGAAATCGCCCGCCCGCTCGCCGTGCTGGCGGATGAATTGGTGCGGCGTTCGGTCTGGATTGTCGGTGGCGACGGCTGGGCCTACGACATTGGATTCGGTGGGTTGGACCATGTCATGTCCCAGGGGCAGAACGTCAATATCCTCGTTCTCGACACCGAGGTTTACTCCAACACCGGCGGACAACAGTCGAAGTCGACCCCGATCGGGGCCGTGGCGAAGTTTGCCACCGGGGGCAAGGAAACCAGCAAGAAGGACCTGGGCCTGCTCGCTATGGGGTATGGGAATGTCTACGTCGCCCGGGTGGCCTTCGGGGCCAAGGATTCGCAGACGGTCAAGGTTTTTGCCGAAGCCGAATCCTATCCCGGTACTTCGCTCATCCTCGCCTACAGCCACTGCATCGCCCATGGCTACAACCTCTCGCTGGGTCTGCAGCAACAGAAGTTGGCGGTGGACTCCGGCCACTGGCCTTTGTTCCGCTACGATCCGCGCCGCAAGGAAGAGGGCAAGCCTTCGTTGGTGCTGGATTCCGGACCACCGAAAGTGGGGTTGTCCAGTTACGTGGAAAACGAGGTCCGTTATCGCAGCCTGCAGGCGGCCCATCCGGAGCGTTCCCGCCAGTTGATCGGGAGGGCCCAGGAAGAAATCCACCGGCAGCACGCCCACTACACCCACCTGGCCCAGGAGTTGGGGGGGCATGAGGCGGGCAGCCCCGGCTCCGGGGAAAAGGGGGGCGCATGAAGCCCTACCTGGCCACTCCCTACCTCGGATTCAACCTCAAGAACCCGCTCATTGCCGGGGCATCACCCTTAGGCGAACACCTCGGCAACCTGCGGCGGCTGGAAGACCTGGGTGCGGGCGCGGTGGTGTTGCACTCGCTTTTTGAGGAGCAATATGAGATGGAGGCCCGGTCGGTTCAGGCCCTGACCGAGCCCTTCTTCCATTCATCACCCGAGGCTTCGGGTTACTTCCCCGAGAGTGAGGACTATGTCCTCCGGCCGGATGCCTACTTCGAGCAGGTGCGGGCGGCCAAGGCGGCACTGGGCATCCCGGTCATCGCCTCCCTCAACGGCACCAGCCAGGGGGGATGGCTCGACTACGCGGTGGATATCCAGGCGGCGGGAGCGGATGCCCTGGAATTGAATGTCTACCGGGTGCAGACCGACGACCAGCGGTCGGCCGCCGATATTGAGCAGGAGTTGATCGATCTGGCCCTGGCCGTGCGGGCGCGGTTGAAAATCCCTTTTGTGGTCAAGTTGTCGCCGTTTTACAGCTCGCTGCCCCATGTGGTGCGAAGGTTGTCCGAATGTGCGGTGGACGGCGTGGTGTTGTTCAATCGCTTCTACCAACCGGATTTCGATATCACCAACCAGGAAGTGGTGACCCGGGTCCAGTTGTCCACGCCCTCCGCACTGCTCTTGCGGCTCCGTTGGCTGGCCATCCTTCATGGGCGGTATCCCCTGGCGCTATCTTTGAGCGGGGGGATTCACCGGGTGGAGGACATCATCAAGGGCATCATGGCCGGGGCCGACACTGTGCAGTTGGTTTCCTACCTTCTGCGCCACGGCATCGATGCCCTGCCCATCCTGCTGCAAAACCTGGAGGAATGGTTGGTCGAACAGGAAATCGAATCGCTTTCCACCATCCGGGGCAGCCTGAGTCTGAAGCATTGTCCCGACCCATCGGCCTTCGAGCGCGCCCATTACATGAAGATACTCCAAGGGTGGAAAGTCGAGTGAGTTAAAGCCGAGGGCGGACGTCGGAAGTCGGATGGCAGACGACGGATCAGGTGCCGACTTCTGGCCTCTGTTGTCCGACGTCGGTCTTGGATCAATGCACGCTCTCGCCGACCGGCGTGAGTTTTTCAGGTGCTTTGTCCCAGGGGATGTTCGGGCAGCCGGTGGGGTAGGCGCCACCTTCGGGGCGGGCCCAGCGGACGCCGTTTTTCAGGATCAACTTCACTTCGGCCTGGTGATAGGTGGGGTAGGTTTCGTGGCCTGGACGGAAGTAGAAGATCTTCCCATTGCCCCGGGTCCAAGTGGCACCGGAGCGGAAGACTTCGCCGCCCTCGAACCAGCTAATCATCAACGTTTCGTCCGGTGCGGGGATGCCGAAGGGCTCGCCGTACATTTCCTCGTGCTCGATTTCGAAATAGGGGGCGTTGAGCCCCTGGACGATGGGGTGGCCGGGGTTGGTGATCCAGACACGCTCTTTCTCGCCGGCTTCGCGCCAGCAGAGGTCGCAGGACGTGCCCAAGAGACGTTTGAAGATCTTGGAATGGTGGCCGGAGTGCAGGACGACCAGGCCCATGCCCTCGAGGACGCGCTTTTGCACCCGGTCGACAATCTTGTCCTCCACCTTGGCGTGGGCGGCATGACCCCACCAGGTCAGGACGTCGGTGGAAGCCAGGATGTCCTCGGTCAGGCCGTGTTCGGTTTCTTGGAGGGTGGCGGTGCGGACGGTGAAATCCGGAGATTCGCGCAGGCCCTCGGCGATGCACGTGTGCATGCCCGTGGGGTAGATGTTACGGACGGCTTGGTGGGTCTGTTCGTGGACGTTTTCGCCCCAGACGGTGACGCGAAGGGTGGAGGGAGTCGGCATGCCCCCTTTGATACCCCCCGGCTGGATGGAAGCAAGGGGATTGAAAACTGTATAGCCCTCTCTGAGAAGAAAGCAGGCAGAAAGGGTCAGCGAGGGGGAAGAGGGAAGGGGCGGGGAGCTGGAGGCAGGGACGATCAGTTGGGCGTCTTTTCCTGCAACTTGGACAGCCAGGCGAGTTGGTAGGGGGCTTGGTCGGCTTCTTTGATGATATCGTCCAATTCCTGCAGACAGTGGCGGCTCATGATGTTCTTGATGTTGCCGAGATAATCGCCGTCAGGGCAATAACCGGCAGAGAGCAGCTTGCTGACAAAATCAACCCCGTTGTTGGTGTAAAAAGCTTTGTTGTAACGACCTGATTCGCGGAGGTAATCGGCATAACCCTGATAGCCTTCGCCCAAGTCCTTGAATTTACGGAAGTTGGCGACGGTCCGGACCCCGCTGTCGCGGGTGGGCATGGCGGCCTTGTCGCCTTTCCAGTTGGAGAAGGCCTTGATGCCGAAGTAGTTGTGGTGTTGCTTGGCCAGATCGCTTCCGCCGTAGCCGCTTTCGTAGATGGATTGGGAAATGATGGCGGAGGCCGGGATGCCGTACTGGACCTGCATGCGAATGGCTTGGGGCAGGGCCTCTTCCAAGAAGGCACGCCGGGAGCCGTAGGCCGTGTTCAAGACTTTCGAGAGCTTGTTGGCCAGTTGAACCACGTCCTCTGGCGACTGGGACGTCTGCATTGCTACCATGCGGGCGATCTGCAAGTTTCTCTCTTCCAACTCTTTGCGGTTTTTCTCGTCCTTCTCAATCCATGCGGCACGTTCGCGGAAGTAAAACTCGGTCATGGCGGTGCCGACCTTGCTGCTGGTCCAAAGGCTGAAGGCCAAGAAGAGGACGGTGCTGATCCACACCGTATTCGAAAGGAGCAAGGTCCCCCAAAGGCCATAGCGCTTCTTCGGCTCCTTATAGAACCGCTTCATCGCCAGGGCGGGCATCAGATTGACTGTTTTGGCTCGTCTCATAGCTTTTTCGTTTTCGATCCGTCTGGATACAAAAGGACAATAGTGGTCCAAGAAGGCGGTTGTGTCAACTCCCGCAACGACTGAGTGCTGGAACAGGGAAAGACTACCCCAGCTTATGGTGGGGCGCAAGGATGGAAACTACCATAGGTAGGGCAGACCATTTCTCTCCAGAATCCGCACTTCTAGGGAGAGAATGTTCGCGCTACTCGCATAAATAATTGCATGGGAGTCGCTTAAGGATCTTTTGCATCCCGTGACCTTGGTCGCCGTGGTCATGCTGGGAAGAGGGCATCCTCCAACATCAGGCATAGGCAATGGTAAATCGGCAGGTGGTATTCCTGAATGCGGAAGGTTTCCGTTGAGGGGACCCGCAGGCAGAGGTCGCACAAAGGAGCCAGCTTCCCGCCTGTTTCGCCGGTCAGGCCCAGGACCTTGAGGCCTTTCGTCCGGGCTGTCCGGGCAGCGAAGCCGACATTGGCGGCATTCCCGGAAGTGCTGATGGCGATGAAAACGTCGCCGGGGCGGCCGAGGGCCCAGACCAACTGGGCATAGGTCAGAACCGGGTCAACGTCGTTGCCGAAGGCGGTGGCCAACCCGGGAAACCCGGTCAAGGGGATGGCGGGGATGCCTCCCTGGAGCTTGGGGCCGATGTCGGACCCCAAGGCGGCTTGTTGATCGGCACCGAGGGGGCGCTTGCTTTTGAAGCCCTTCAGCAACTCGCCCGACCAGTGTTCGCAGTCAGCGGCGCTGCCTCCGTTGCCGGCCAGGAGGAGGTGGCCTCCTTGCCGGACCGAGTGGAGCAAGAGGTCGTGGGCGGCGGCGACGTCCTGTCGCAGCGGAGCCAGGGCGGGGCAGCGTTCGATGAGATGGGCGAGATGGATTTGGGCATTCATGGGGTTGCAGGGGACGACGCAAGCATGCCCCCGGGGTTTCCGGGGACAAGCTTGGAGTGGTGGCGGACGGGTGGGACCGGGCCGGGCGGCTGGTTAGACTGCGCCAATGGCCGGGCTTCTGGAAAATACTTTCCGATGCAACGTGTTTGTCTTGAGGGGCTTCCGGGCGGGTTGGGTGGCGTCCGCATTTTCCGGTTGATCGCGGCGGCGAAATCCATACTTTCTCCCTTCCTGTTTCGTGGGAATAGGCCGCAATTGGAAGGTTGGCGCTTTGGAAAAAGTTTAAAAAACTTCAAAAAAGCGTTGACCGAAAAATTGAAATCGGTATGTTCTCATCTCCCGTCGGGTAAAACCGAAGGGTCACTGGAAAGACATCAGCGGGTCTGCCTGCTGGGGAAATTCCGGTGGAAAACAAAAAACGGCGGAAAGCCGGAACGATCTTTGAATGAATTGACACCGGGCCTGGAGTTGGGTTTGGGCCGGTGCGAAGACAGTAAGACAGCAGAAGATTGAGTGGTGCGGAATGGGCCGCGCGGCAATTGCCAATGCGCCGTGCGGTTTATGTTCCCGACTCCCGTCGGGAACACCAGATGCACATACATTTTGGCGACCAAGAGTCATTGGTCTCAGTAAAACTTTTGGGCTTCGGCCCATACCAGTTTTTACGGAGAGTTTGATTCTGGCTCAGAACGAACGCTGGCGGCGTGGATAAGACATGCAAGTTGAACGGGATCTTTCCGGTTGGCAACAATCGGGGAGATTCAGTAGCGAACGGGTGCGTAACACGTGGGAATCTGCCTGGAAGAGGGGGATAGCTCGCCGAAAGGCGAATTAATACCGCATATTAACAAAGCGGGGGACCGTAAGGCCTCGCACTTCCAGATGAGCCCGCGTCCTATCAGCTAGTTGGTGAGGTAACGGCTCACCAAGGCTTTGACGGGTAGCTGGTCTGAGAGGACGACCAGCCACACTGGGACTGAGACACGGCCCAGACACCTACGGGTGGCAGCAGTCGAGAATTTTTCACAATGGGGGCAACCCTGATGGAGCGACGCCGCGTGGAGGATGAAGGGCTTCGGCTCGTAAACTCCTGTCACCCCAGACAAATACGATCCGGTGAACATCCGGAGCGTTTGATGGTATGGGGAGAGGAAGGGACGGCTAACTCTGTGCCAGCAGCCGCGGTAATACAGAGGTCCCAAGCGTTGTTCGGATTTACTGGGCGTAAAGGGTGCGTAGGAGGCTTGGAAAGTCAGGTGTGAAATCTCACCGCTTAACGGTGAAATGGCGCTTGATACTCCCGAGCTAGAAGATCGGAGGGGAGAACGGAATTCCTGGTGTAGCGGTGAAATGCGTAGATATCAGGAGGAACACCAACGGCGAAGGCAGTTCTCTGGACGATTCTTGACTCTGAGGCACGAAGGCCAGGGGAGCAAACGGGATTAGATACCCCGGTAGTCCTGGCAGTAAACGGTGCTCATTAGGTGTAGGCGGATTCGACCCCGTCTGTGCCGTAGCTAACGCGTTAAATGAGCCGCCTGGGGAGTACGGTCGCAAGATTAAAACTCAAAGAAATTGACGGGGGCCCGCACAAGCGGTGGAGTATGTGGCTTAATTCGATGCAACGCGAAGAACCTTACCTGGTCTTGACATGCATTGTTCATCCGTGGAAACACGGTGGCCCGCAAGGGCGAATTGCACAGGTGCTGCATGGCTGTCGTCAGCTCGTGTCGTGAGATGTTGGGTTAAGTCCCGCAACGAGCGCAACCCCTATGATTAGTTATATGCGAAAGCTCTCTAGTCAGACTGCCCTGTTCAACGGGGAGGAAGGTGGGGATGACGTCAAGTCAGGATGGCCCTTATGACCAGGGCTGCACACGTACTACAATGCCCACTACAGAGGGTCGCAGAGCCGCGAGGTGAAGCTAATCCCAGAAAAGTGGGCCCAGTTCGGATTGGAGGCTGCAACTCGCCTCCATGAAGTTGGAATCGCTAGTAATGGCGCATCAGCTACGGCGCCGTGAATACGTTCCCGGGCCTTGTACACACTGCCCGTCACATCATGAAAGCCGGTTGTACCCGAAGTCAAGTTGCTAACCGCAAGGGGGCGCTTGCCTAAGGTATGGCTGGTGATTGGGATGAAGTCGTAACAAGGTAGCCGTAGGGGAACCTGCGGCTGGATCACCTCCTTTCTAAGGAGAACGCCTGCTCTCCATTCAGCTTGTCTGACATGGATCGAGCTCGCGAGGTCGACCGCTAACCTTTGGATGAAAGTCCAAAACACGCGGTTCCAAAGCCTGGTCGTTGGAAACGACACCGGGTCGTCTGACATTCCGTATCCACTCAGTCTTTTTAGTTCTTACTGTTTTCGGCAAGATACCGGATTCCCCCGGGGGCATAGCTCAGTTGGTAGAGCGCCAGCTTTGCAAGCTGGATGTCAGGGGTTCGAATCCCCTTGCCTCCAGTCCCGCTTCGGCGGGACTGCCGCGACGAAACCTTGGTGAAGTCGGGCCTCCCTGTTGCGGTATTGAGCTTCGGCTCGACTGGCCGCCACATCCCGGCCACAAGGCGAGAAATTTTACCAGGGCCTGTAGCTCAGTTGGTTAGAGCATGCGCTTGATAAGCGCAGGGTCACTGGTTCGAGCCCAGTCAGGCCCACGGATGCGGAATGATGGTTCGTGAAACACCGGCCTTCTCGATCGAGAAGCCCGCTGTTTCGGTGAACCCGGAAAACGGACGGATCGGCCTCGGGCCGCGAAGTCCAAGGTTCTTTGACAACTATGCGTAGGTAGTCAAGTGCACTTAAATGTGCGCGGGCTACAACTTCAAAATAATTAAACATTAATGAGATCCAGATAAACTCATGATCAAGCTACAAAGAGCACAAGGTGAATGCCTTGGCGCCTAGAGGCGATGAAGGACGCGATAAGCTGCGATAAGCTTCGGGGAACGGCAAATACGTGTTGATCCGAAGATTTCCGAATGGGGTAACCCGGTGCGGTTAATACCGCATCCCTCCGTGCTGAATACATAGGCACGGAAGAGCAACACCCGGCGAAGTGAAACATCTCAGTAACCGGAGGAATAGAAAGCGAAGCGATTCCGTAAGTAGTGGCGAGCGAAAGCGGAACAGCCCAAACCAGGAGGCTTGCCTCCTGGGGTTATAGGGCCACGATATGGGACTGTGGAAGTTAGGTGAAGCGGCTGGAAAACCGCTCCATAGAGGGTGAGAGACCCGTAACCGAAAACCGAAACAGCCCTAGTGGTACCCTGAGTAACACGATGCACGTGAAACTTCGTGTGAATTCATGCCGACCACGGCATAAGGCTAAATACTCCTAGGCGACCGATAGTGAACAAGTACCGCGAGGGAAAGGTGAAAAGCACCGCTGTGAGCGGAGTGAAATAGTTCCTGCAACCTTGTGCTTACAATGTGTCAGAGCCCCGCAAGGGGTGATGGCCTGCCTTTTGCATAATGAGTCTGCGAGTTAGTATCAGTGGCATGCTTAAGGGCTTATGGTCCGAAGGCGAAGCGAAAGCGAGTCCTCAAAGGGCGTTAAGTCGCTGGTGCTAGACCCGAAGCGGAGGTGATCTACCCATGGCCAGGTTGAAGCCACCTTAACCGGTGGTGAAGGACCGAACTGGTGCACATTGAAACGTGCTCGGATGAGCTGTGGGTAGGAGCGAAAGACTAATCAAACCCCGTCATAGCTGGTTCTCCCCGAAATATATTTAGGTATAGCCTCGTGTGCTGACCTGCGGAGGTAGAGCACTGAATGGACTAGGGTCCACACCCGGATACCGAATCCAATCAAACTCCGAATGCCGCAGGGTGAAACACGGGAGTAAGTCCATGTGGGATAAGCTGTGTGGTCGAGAGGGAAACAACCCAGATCGCCGGCTAAGGCGCCCAATGACAGCTAAGTGGAAAGGATGTGAAGTTTCTTAGACAGTGAGGATGTTGGCTTAGAGGCAGCCACCATTTAAACAGTGCGTAACAGCTGACTCATCGAGAAACTTCGCGCCGAAAATGATTGGCGATAAGCTGTCAGCCGAAGCCGCGGATGGTGTTCCGGTTCGCCGGGGCATCGTGGTAGGGGAGCGTTCTGAGTGCTGCGAAGCGGGAGGGTAACCAACCGTGGAGCGCTTGGAAGTGAGAATGCAGACATGAGTAGCGATAAGGCCGGTTGAATTCCGGCCCGCCGTAAACCCAAGGTTTCCTGGGGAAGGTTCGTCCTCCCAGGGTTAGTCGGGACCTAAGTCGAGGCCGATGGGCGTAGACGATGGACAGACGGTTCAATATTCCGTCACCACCGACATTTAAACGGAAGGGACGTGGGCACAGAGTGGAGCGAGGCGACGATTGTCCTTGTCCCGCAAGGGGACGTGGAGGCTACGGCCGAAGCGGATTCTATAAAGTGACCACCGAGAAAATCTTCCGTGAATACTAAGGTGCCCGTACCGTAAACCGACACAGGTGGGTGGGTAGAGTATACCAAGGCGCGTGAGTGAAGTCTCCTGAAGGAACTCGGCAATCTAGCCCCGTAACTTCGGAAGAAGGGGCGCCCCCCGCAAGGGGGGCCGCAGTGAAAGGGGTCAACCGACTGTTTATCAAAAACACAGCACTCTGCTAAGTCGTAAGACGATGTATAGGGTGTGACACGTGACCAATGCTCCAAGATTAAGGGGAAAGGTTAGCCGCAAGGCGAAGCTTTGAACCTAAGTCCGAGTGAATGTCGGCCGTAACTATAACGGTCCTAAGGTAGCGAAATTCCTTGTCGGGTAAGTTCCGACCTGCACGAATCGTGTAACGAGTTGACCGCTGTCTCCAGGAGAAGCTCAGCGAAGTTGTAGTGGCGGTGAAGATGCCGCCTACCCGCAGAAGGACGGAAAGACCCTATGCACCTTTACTATAAGCTGTTATGGCGTCGTTGGTAACGATACTTAGCGTAAGTGGGAGACGTTGAAGCCACTCTTTCGGGGGTGGCCGAGTCGACAATGAAACACCACCTTTCTTTAATGACGACGCTAACCCCAGCCCGTGATCCGGGTGGGGGACAGTGGCAGCAGGTTAGTTTGACTGGGGCGGTCTCCTCCTAAAGAGTAACGGAGGAGCGCGATGGTTCCCTCAACATGGTTGGCAATCATGTGTCGAGTGTATTGGCAGAAGGGAGCTTAACTGTGAGACCAACAAGTCGAACAGATACGAAAGTAGGCCAAAGTGATCCGGCGGTAGAATGTGGAATTGCCGTCGCTCATCGGACAAAAGGTACGCTAGGGATAACAGGCTGATCGCATCCAAGAGTTCATATCGACGATGCGGTTTGGCACCTCGATGTCGGCTCATCGCATCCTGGGGCTGGAGAAGGTCCCAAGGGTCCGGCTGTTCGCCGGTTAAAGCGGTACGCGAGCTGGGTTCAGAACGTCGTGAGACAGTTCGGTCCTCTATCCTCTGTGGGCG
>JANRJG010000035.1 GCA_033875315.1 Candidatus Methylacidiphilales bacterium | reverse complement strand
TCTGCGCAAAGCATCGGCCAGAACTTGGAAGGAGCTGATCTCAGCCCTCAAAGAAGCCATCGAATCCTTCACCCCGGAGCACTGTGCCAACTTCTTCTCTCATGCCAACTACGAAGCTAATTAAGTGGAAAGTGCTCTAATACAAAGGAACACACGAACAAACGATGAACCAATATCATCCCATGGCAATCCAAGCCCGGATCTGGCCCTGATCGCGTCCGGGGAAACGGCGGACGATCCAGACCTGTCCGGCCGAATCGATGATCCGGAAAGCCCCGGGGAAGGCGGCTTCCAGTGTGGCCTCGACCCGACGCACGTAAACGGCATCCGAATTTTCAACCATGCCCAAGTAGACCGGCTCGTAATGACGCGGTGCCTCGGCGGTCTCTTCCATCGGAAAGGTTTAGCCAAAATGTCCCTGTCGCGCAACCGCCGTTGCACGAAACCTCCACCAAACCGGCCAACCAACCCCTTCCGCTTACGGCTTAAGGCTTAGGGCTTGCCTGCAGGGGATGGTCCGGTTGGCGAGGATCCGCCTTTTTCTTTGTCTTTGAACTTGGCCTGACGCTCACCCTTCATCTTTTCCCATTTGGCTTTTTGCTCGGGGGTCAGGACGCTATTCATCGCCTCATCCATCTTGGCCCGGGTTTCCATCATCATGGCCTTCTTCTGTTCGGGCGTTACATTGGGATCGTTCTTCATCGCCTCGATTTTCTCGCGTTGTCCGGCCATGGCCTGCTTGACTTGGTCGATCTGATCCGGGGTGAGTTGGAGTTCTTGCTGCATCTTCTCCATCTTGCCACCCAGTCCTTGCTTCCCTTTCGCCCCGGCTTCACCTTGGGCTGGCGGGGTCGCTTGGCCTTCGGCATGGAGGGGGGAGATACCGGCCGCCATCAACGACAGGGCCAACGATAAAACGAATCGGGTTTTCAGGTGCATGAGTCGATAAACCCCTGCGAAGGGGAAAAGTTGCAGAAATTGTTTGGGCGTCACAACCAAGTGGGTTTAGTTTGGGGCATGCAGCGCCAAGGCCTTACGCCGTTGGAAAGCGCCGCCATTCTGGCCATCGCAGGACTGGCCCTGGTCGTCACCCTCCCCGTGGCTTACCGCCATCTGGGCAAGGCCCATCGCCAGGCGCGCATCATCCGGGACTGGGACGCTTCCCTGAGTCAGGCCCAGGAACAGGCCATTCAGGCCCGGTCTTCTTCCAATGCCATTTCCAAGCCCACTGCCGATGATCCTGTCAATGGCAGTGCGCTTCGCACCTCGGCCAGGTAATCGTCCACGATCTTCCGCCAGGGCAACCGCTGTGCGGTCTCCCGGCCTGCCACCCCCAGCCCCGCCCAACTTTCCCGCTCCGCCAGCATCGCCTCGGCCGCAGCGATGAACGCCCGTCCATCACCCTTGGGCACGACCCGACCGTTGATCCCGTCGCGGATATGCTGGCGGGCCGAGGCGTAATCATAGGTCAACACCGCCAACCCGCTGGCCAAAGCCTCCATGACAACATTGCCGTAGGTCTCCGTTTCGCTGGCAAACAGGAACACATCGGCCGATGCATAATGACGGGCCAGGTCTTCGTCGAATCGCATCCCGACAAAGCGGACCCCGGGGCTGGTCCTTTCCAGTCGAGGACGGATCGGACCGTCACCCACGAAGATGAGACGGGCCCGGGGTTCGCGGGACTGGACGGCACGGAAGGCCTCGATCACCAGGGGGATGTTTTTTTCCGCCGCCACCCGGCTGACATGGATGAAGACCGGATCTCCGTCCTCAGCCCCCCACTCCCGGCGTAGTGCGGGGTCACGCCTTGCGGGATCGAAGAGTGAGGTGTCCACGCCGCGTCCCATCCGAGCCGTGCGCCGGATGCCCAATTGCTCCAACTCCGCCCGCAGGGCGTCGTCCGGCACCAGACAGAGCCTTCCACGGTTGTGGAAGGACCGGAGGTAGCGCGCGACCAGGGGTTTGAGCGGTGCGGCACCATAGTGGCGTGCATAGTCATGGAAATTGGTGTGGAAGCTCGTGACCAGCGGGATATCCAGGCTGCGCGCCGCGGCCAGGGCGCTCCACCCCAAGACCCCCTCGGTCGCCACATGGACATAGTCCGGTCGCTGCAGGCTCCAGGCCCGCTTGAGCAGACGCTGCGACCAGGCCCCGACACGGGCCTCGGGATATCCCGGGATCGGAGCGCCGGAAACGCGCAGCGCCTGCCAGGGTGTGTTGGCCGCAGCATTCGTCTCGCGCGGCTGCCGCGGGTGGACCACCTGCACCGCGAAGCCGCGACGAATCCATTCCCGGCAGAGTCTCTGCAGGGTCATGGCCACCCCGTTCACCTCGGGAGGGAAGGTTTCCGTGACGAGGGCGATCTTCACGCGGACACCGGTTCCGTTCTCACGGCTTCTGGATCGTGGTGGGGTGCATTCAAAAGTGGCGGAATTGCTGGGCGATCGGCATGCGCCGTCCCAGGCCGAAGGCCTTGCTGGTCACCTTGAGACCGGGGGCCGCCTGGCGCCGCTTGTGCTCGTTGACATCGATCTTGCGCACCAACTCGCGGACCAGCGCGGGATCATGGCCTTCGGCCACGATGCCGGCCACGTCGAGATGGCGGACGATGTAGGCATCGATGATAGCGTCTAATTCTTCGTAAGGGGGCAGGCTGTCCTGGTCGGTCTGGCCGGGGCGCAACTCCGCACTCGGGGCTTTTTCAATCGTCGCCCAGGGGATGATTTCCTGCCGTCGATTGAGCCAGCGGGCCACACGGTAGACCCAGGTCTTGGGCAGGTCGTTGATCACCGCCAGCCCCCCGCACATGTCACCGTAAAGGGTGCAATACCCGACCGCCAATTCGGATTTGTTGCCGGTGGTCAGGACCAACCGCCCGGTCTTGTTGGAGACCGCCATCAGGATCATACCCCGCAACCGCGCCTGGAGGTTCTCCTCGGTGATGTCAGGCTCCCGGCCCTCGAAGAGCGGAGAGGTCGCGTTCAACATCTCGGTGAAGGCATGGTCGATGGACACCGTCTGGTGTTCGATTTCCAGGCTCTTTGCCAGGGCCAGGGAATCCTCAATGCTGCCCGGACTGGAATAGCGGCTGGGCATCAACACCCCGAGCACGTTTTTGGGACCCAGGGCCTCGGCGGCGATCACCGCGGTCAGGGCGGAGTCGATACCGCCGCTCAATCCCAGGACGACCTGCTTGAATCCACATTTGAAGACATAATCGCGCAATCCCAGGGCCAGGGCATGGAACAATTCCTCCTCCTCGTTCGGCCATTTCATCAATTCCAAGGGCTGGCCGTTTTCGGAAGTATCCACCCACACCATGTCTTCATCGAAGGCCACCCCCTTGGCCAGCACCCGGCCCTGCGCATCAAACCCCATGCTGCGTCCATCGAAGATGAGTTCGTCGTTGCCTCCGACCATGTTGACCTGGACCACCGGCACTTTCTCGGTCGCCGCCACCCGGGCCAGCATGGCCGCACGCAGGCGTTCCTTGCCCAGGTGCCAGGGCGAGGCGGAAATGTTCACAATCAGGTCGACCCCGTGCTGGACCAGGTCCTTGACCGGGTCGCGGCGGTAGAGGCGTTCGTTCCAGAAATCCTCGTCGTTCCAGATGTCCTCACAAATGGTCACCCCCAAACGCAGATCCCCCACAACCACCGGCGTGTTGCTGTCCTTCCGTGCCCGCTGGAAGTAACGGTCCTCGTCGAAGACGTCGTAGGTCGGCAGGAGGGTTTTGGCGATCGTGCGGAGGATGGCCCCCTCCCGGACCACGGCGGCCGAATTGTGCAGGGGCTTGCCCGGTCGGCGGCGGTTCCGTTCCAGCAGGCCGAAGACCAGGGGCACCTTGCCCACCGCCGCCAACACCCGAGGAAGCACCTCATCCTGGGCCGCCAGAAGATCCGGATAAAAAAGCAGATCGCGCGGCGGGTAGCCGCTCAGGATCAACTCCGGTGCCAGGACCAGTTCCGCCCCCCGCGCCACCGCATGCTCATAGCCCTCCACCAACTTGTTTGCGTTGGAAGCGAAGGCGCCGACTATCGAATTGATCTGGAGACAGGCAATCTTCATGGGAACAGCCAAAACATGCCCAACCGCAGGCACTTGGAAAACTTTTTTTATGACTTCCAATCATGAGCAAAACTCATACTTGCGTTACACACCGTGGCCAATTGACAAACCCCCCGCTCCGGGTAGTCTCCTTGGAATCTTATGGCCGTACCTATCTCGCAAATGTGGACGGTGGCGTCCTACGTCATCTCGCAGAAACTCAAGGGCAACAAGCACTACCCGCTCGTCCTCATGCTCGAACCCCTGTTCCGGTGCAACCTCGCCTGCGCCGGATGCGGCAAGATCCAATACCCCGAACACATCCTCAACAAACGCCTCACCCCGGAACAATGCTGGCAGGCGGCCGATGATTGCGGCGCGCCCATGGTCTCCATTCCCGGCGGTGAACCCCTCATCCACCCGGAAATCGGCCAGATCGTCGAGGGCCTCGTCGAACGCAAAAAATACATCTACCTCTGCACCAACGCCCTCCTCCTCAAACGCAAAATCGACCTCTTCAAACCTTCCAAGTACCTCACCTTCTCCATCCACATGGACGGACTGGAAGAGGAGCACGACGTCGCTGTCTGCCGTGACGGTACCTACAAGACCGCCATCGAAGGCATCAAGGAAGCCGTCGCCCGCGGCTTCCGCGTCACCACCAACACCACCCTCTTCTCAGGCGCCGAACCCGCCCGCGTGCGCGAGTTCTTCGACGAAATGATGAAGTTGGGCGTCGAAGGCATGATGCTCTCCCCGGGTTACAGCTACCAAAAAGCCCCCGACCAGGACAGCTTTCTCTCCCGCCAAAAGACCCAGGAACTCTTCCGCGACATCCTCAAGGACCGCAAGAAGGACTGGCGTTTCAACCTTTCCCCCAACTTCCTCGAGTTCCTCCAGGGCAACGTCGACTACGAATGCACCCCCTGGGGCAATCCCACCTACAACATCTTCGGCTGGCAGAAACCCTGCTACCTCCTCCAGGACGGCTACGCCGCCACCTTCCAAGAACTCATCGAGACCACCGAATGGTCGAAGTACGGCCACAAGAGCAGCGAAGTCCGCTGCAAAGACTGCATGGTCCACTGCGGCTACGAAGCCACCTCGGTCGACGACACCTTCGGTTCCCTCGCCGGCTTCGCCCGCACCGTCAAAGCCCAGCTTCAATACTGATACCAATCGTCCCCGGTTCCGATTCTCCAATCCGCAATCTAAAATCACCAATCAGAAATACTTCCCGTGCCCCAACAGGACAAATCCCACGCCACCATCGGCCGCAGCGAACTCGAAGGCCGCACCTTCGAACCCACCACCCGCGCCGAACTCGAAGAAGCCATCCGCCTCGCTTTTGACTACCGCGGCGACGTCACCCTCCGCCTGAAGGACGGAACCACCGCCGAGGGCTTCATCTTCAACCACAACGCCCAAGCAGGTTCCATTTCCCTCTTCGTCAAAGAAGGCAAAGACTCCGTGGCCAAAGACGTCCGCTTCGACGACGTCCAGTCGGTCATCTTCAGCGGGGCCGACGTCGCCTTCGGCACATCCTGGGAAGACTGGCAGGCCAAGAGCGCCAAGCAACGCGCCGCCGAAGCCGCCCGTTTGGCCGAAAAATCGGCCCAACTCGGCCACCTCTGACACACCGTACAGGGTCAATTCCCTGTCACTTCGAACGTGAGTTCGTAGACCCTCATCCTCCACGAAATCGCATTCGTGGCTACACGGCAGTTCGATTTGATTTGCCTGCTTTGGCTCCAGTTTCTTGGCTGCTAGCAGATAACCGACAGCCCTCTGCCCATTCCGCATTTAACATTTCGCATTCCGTATTTCTGTCTTTAATGAGGCCATGAAGCCGGAGTCGCTCAACACGCACCAAAAAGCCCTCCGCATCAACATTGATGCCCTCCGCTACGGCACCTTCGCCGAGATCGGGGCGGCCCAGGAAGTGGCGCGCTGGTTCTTCCGCGTCGGCGGCGCGGCCAGCACCGTTGCCAAGAGCATGTCGGCCTATGACATGACCTTCAGCGACGCCATCTACGGCCCCACCCCCCGCTATGTCAGCCGCCAACGCCTCATGACCATGCTCGACCACGAGTACGGCCTCCTCCTCGAGCGACTCCAGGAAAAACGCGGCGATCAAACCTGCTTCTTCGTCTATGCCAACACCGTCGCCGCCCGCAGCTACCGCGGCAACCACGAATGCCACGGATGGATGGGCATCCGCTTCCAGCGGCGACCCGGGGCCGCCCCCAGCGACATCATCCTCCACGTCCGCCTCCTCGACAAAGAGAACCTCTCCCAACAGGAAGCCCTCGGCATCATCGGCGTCAACCTCATCTTCGGCTCGGTCTATTACAACGAAAATCCCGACCTTGTCATCGACACCCTGCTCGACGATCTCAACCGCGACCGGATCGAAGTCGATATGCTCGAATTCCGAGGCGAGGACTTCGCCCACCTCGACAACCGCCTGATCAACCTCCAACTCGTGCGCAAGAACCTGACCCCGGCGGTCGTCTTCTCCCCCGACCGCCTGGTGCACCAGGCCTCGGAGGTCCTTTACCGGCATCCCGTCCTGCTGGAACGCGGCAACTTCCGGCCCGTCACCCAGGTAAATCTGGACATGATCGCAGCCGCCCACCGCCAGTTCATGGTCGAACCGCAGAATGCCGGCGACCCGCCCATCGAGATCATGGAAATCACCGTCAACAACCTGCTCAACGCCGGCGATGTCGACCCGGAAGATTTCCTCGCCCGCGTCGACATCCTCAGCACGCTTGGCAAGACGGTCATGATCTCCAACTTTGCCGAGTTCCACCGACTGGCCGCCTTCCTCCGCCGCAACAGCCCGAAGATGCTCGGCATCGTGCTCGGCATCAGCCTCCTCCAGGAAATTTTCAACGAAAAATACTACACCTCACTGGAGGGTGGGATCCTTGAGGGTTTCGGGCGGCTCTTCAAGAACGACCTCCGCCTCTATGTCTATCCGGCTTTGAGCGAGGAACGCAAACTCCTCAAATCAGCCAACATCACCGTTCCCGCCCACCTCAAACACCTGCACGAGCACCTGTTGGAAAACCGCTTCATCGTCGATGTCGACAGCGAATGCCCCGCCACCGTGACCCATTCCTCGCGCGACGTGGCCGCCCGCATCGCCGCCGACGACCACACTTGGGAGAAGCTAGTCAGCGAGCCGGTGGCCCGGATGGTGAAAGAAAACCGCTACTTCGGTTACCGGCCTTCCTCATAGAGGCCGCGTCCCCTCACTGTAAGCCAAGGAATCGTTTCCGCGGCTAAAAATCCAAGGTATGTGTGGCCAACCAACTGAAACGAATGAAACCCAATCCTATTGACCGGACGAAGGGATCTTTGGGAGGGCGAGGCTCCCGCCGAGCCGGTTTGTAGACATTCTTCCAATCGCGGCTCAGCGGGAGCTTCGCCCTCCCGTAAGGCATTTTGTTACTGACGTATATGATTTGGCTTCAAACAGCCGGGGCATCAGCGGGCCAGCGGACCAGAGGAGCCAGGGCGGGCCAGGAAACCCCGGAGACCCGTTCCATCACACCCAGGTAGATGTTCACTTTTTCCGCAGGGAAGGCCTCGTAGAGCGCCGTCACAGCTTTCTTCAGCCTGGCCTCTTCGACCGACTCCGGGAAGGATTCGGCATATCCTTTGCCGTCGTGTTTGATGCCCATGTGATCGAGGAAGGCCGACAACATGGCGTCCTGGGTCTGACCCAGCCAGACAATGAGAAGGTTCTGGCCCAGAAGTTCGAAATCCGGCAGGCCAAGGAGGGGGTGGAAGAGCTGGTGCCGCTCGGAACGGGGCAGCTTCAAGAGGAACTGTTCGCGCTTGCGCAGGTTGGCCGCCATATCGGCCACCAATTCCCGGTAAAGCTTCTTCTGGCCAAGGTAGGAGGCTTCCAGAATTTCGTGGACCAGGGTGGGGGGCGATTTCTGCCAGACTTCGTGGGCGTGCATGAGGTTTCTAAACTAAAGAAGCCCCCCAGCTGCATCAAGTCATGGTTTTCAAACCTCCGCACCAAAAAAACGAAAGAGTCTGATCACTATTTGGTGATTACCGTTGCGTTCCCAATTCGTATCGCTTCTCCTCGGCGTCTCTGCGACTCCGCGCGATATCAACCGTGTTCTTCCGGCTAAACCGCGTTTTCCTGGAGGATCTTGAGGTAGGCGTTGATGCGGCGGTAGCGGGCCTGGTCGCCGATTTTGAGGTAGCTGTTGAGCAGGTTGGAAAGCATGCGCTGGGCGGTGTCGACGGGGCTGGCCCGGCAGTAGTCGGGGCGGGAACACTCCTCGGCCGAGCCGCCGAAACGCTGGGCCAGGCAGTCGGCGGTGAGGATGCTTCCGCCATGATAGGGATCGAAGACAACCCCCTCCAACCCGGCCAGGTAATGGCCCGGGGTGTTGAGCCCATAAGCTTCCCATCCGGCGCGGTGGGCCACGAAGAGGTAAACCAGGCTCAGGGTCAGGGGGATGCCGAGCCGGGTGTCGATGACCCGGGTGAGGAAATTGTTGGCCGGGTTGTAGTAATCCGCACGGTTGCCGTGGAGGCCGGTTTCGTCGGCCAGAATGCGGCGGAGAGCGGCAATTTTGCGCATGGGACCGGGTTGGGGTCCGGCGGCCTGGGTCACGCGCTCGGCCCAATTCGCAAGGGTTCGCTCATAGGCCCCGCTGTCGAGCTCCGGGTCTTCCATGCGGGCCAGGAGCCAGCAGAGTTCTTCCAACTCTTTCCAAGTCCGTAGCGGCGGAACTTCGGAAGGACCCGGCCGGGCAGCGGCAGGCGATGCACATCCCCAGAGGCTGAGGATCTGGCAGGCGGCCTCCCGGATGCGGGCGTAGGAGGAACCGGCCAGGTCGCGCACCAATTCTTCATGTTCCAGCCGGTGGGCGACGATCTCGCGGATCACCAGTTCCCGGGTGGAAGCGTCGTCATCCCCCAGCAGTGATTCCACAGCCTTCCGATGGACGACGCGGATCATTTCACGAACGCGGGATGAAGCGGATATTGCCCCCGGCTTGGGCGGCTTGGGCAGCGTGCTCGGCATCGCTGCAGGCAGCATTGGTCGGAACGGCAGCCGGGGCCTCGTTTTTGGAAACGATTCCATTCGCCACCATCCAAGCTTCCACTTCATCGCCGGAGATGTCGGGGAGCATGTGGCCGTTAATCTCCACGCAGGGGGAAAGTTCCTGGCCGCTGCGCTGGATCATTTCCATGCGGTTGTCGAGGTTGCCGATGATGTCTCGGTCCTCGTAGGCGAGGCCGTACTTGTCGAAGATGGCGCGGACGCCACGGCTCCAGCCGCAATGGGGTTTGAGCCAGGCAATGATTTTGGGGGAGTTGGTCTGTTCAGTCATGGCGAGAAGATAATTTCATCAGGCAGATAGTCAAAGTAATAACCCGGAAGCACGATAACGCAAATGGGTGTGTACCCCCGGGGAAGGGATTCCCCGGCTACAGAGCAAACGGAAGACTCCCGTCCGGTTCAACCTCGGGTCTGGAGGTGCAATTCCTTCAACTGACGGGGGCTGGCCGGCGAGGGCGAGGCCATCATCAGGTCGATCCCGCGGTTGTTCTTGGGGAAGGCGATGACGTCGCGGATGTTCTCGGTCCGGCAGATGAGCATGCAGAGGCGGTCGACGCCAAGGGCGATGCCACCGTGGGGCGGGGCGCCGAAGGCGAAAGCCTTGAGAAGGTGGGGGAAGAGCTTCTGCTGTTGTTCCTCGGAGATGCCGAGGGTGCGGAACATGAGTTCCTGGAGCGGGCGCTCATGGATACGGATGCTGCCGCCGCCGATTTCCACGCCGTTGAGGACGACGTCATAGGCCTCGGCGCGGATCTTGCCCAAGTTCTCTTTTCCACCCTGCTCCAGGAGCGGGATGTCGGCGGCCATCGGACGGGTGAAAGGATGGTGGCGGGCATTCCACTTGTCGTCTTCCGCGCTGTATTCCAAGAGCGGAAATTCGATGACCCAGTGGAAGTCGAGGACCTCGCTGCCCTCCGTGAGTTTCTGGATTTCGGCCACCCGCAGGCGGATGCGGCCCAGAACGTTGCAAACGGTCTCCCAGGCATCGGCTCCGAAGAGGATCAGGTCCCCTTCCTCAATGGCCAATTCCTTCACCAGCGCCGCCTTCTCAGCTTCGCTGAAGAACTTGACGATGGGCGACTTCCATTCGCCACTTTCCACCTTGATGAAGGCCAGGCCCTTGGCGCCGTATTGCTTGGCCAGTTCGGTCATTTCCTCGATCTGACCGGTGGTGATGCAGGCGAATTTCTTGGCATTGATGGCCTTGACCACACCACCCGCGTCGAGGGCGCCGCGGAAGACCTTGAACTGCGACTCCTTGAAGACGGCACTGAGGTCGGTGAGCTTCATGGCGAAGCGGCGGTCGGGTTTGTCGCTGCCGTAATGGTTCATGGCGTCCAGCCAGGTCAGACGTTCGAAGGGCCGGGGAATTTCGATGCCGCGGGTGGCCTTAAAAATGTTGAAGAGCGTTTCCTCGATGAGGCCGAAAATATCCTCCTGCGAGATGAAAGACATTTCCAAGTCCACCTGGGTCAACTCGGTCACGCGGTCCGCGCGTGGGTCTTCGTCACGGAAGCACTTGGCGATCTGGAAATAACGTTCCATGCCCGCGACCATGAGGAGCTGCTTGTATTGCTGGGGGGACTGGGCCAGGGCAAAAAAGTTGCCCGGGTGGACACGGCTGGGAACGAGGAATTCGCGCGCGCCCTCGGGGGTGCTCTTCGACAGGACCGGGGTTTCGATCTCGACGAAGCCATGACCGTCGAGTGTGGTGCGGACGGACTGGCAAAGGCGGTGCCGGGTCTTCAGGTTGGCCTGCATGAGCGGACGTCGCAGGTCGAGGTAACGGTGGGTCAGGCGCAGGTCCTCGTTGACGCCATCGTCGTCGAGCGGGAAGGGAGGGGTCTCGGCGGCGTTGAGGATTTCCATCGTCTCCGCGACCACCTCGATCTGGCCGGTGGCCAGGCGGGTGTTCTCGGTGCCCTCGGGGCGGCGGCCGACGGTGCCGGTGATACGGAGGACGAATTCCGAACGGAGTCCGTGGGCTTGTTCCGCCAGTTCTTTATTGGTCTCCGGGTTGAAGACGACCTGGGTGCGGCCCTCGCGGTCGCGCAGTTCGATGAAGATGACCCCGCCGAGGTCACGGCGGGCGTCGACCCATCCGGCCAGGGTGGTGCGGGAGCCGATGTGTTCGGCGCGCAGTTCGTTGCAGTGGTGTGTGCGTTTCAAAGTTTTCTCCATAAATCCTTCCGAGCCTCAAAGTCCATTCCAACCGGTCACCCGGCCGTCGGCGAACTCCACCCGTACCGGGCGTTGTTCGCGGGTGGCCAGGTACTTCAGACCAACCGTGCCGGCGGTCTCCCCAGCGGGATCGACCACCAGGGCAAAGGCGGCACCCCGGTCCTGGGCGGCCTCAAATTGGCGCCCGACCTTAGTCGCCGCGAGTGGGTAGTCAACGCGATATCCCCCGGCACGCAGGGCGGCCACCAGACGGAGGGCTGCCGGGCGGACGGACTCGTCGGCCACCACCACGTAAACAAAACGGGTGTCGGGTTCGGCGGCGAGCAGTCCCTTGTCCTTGAGGATCTCGGTGATGACGACATCCCCCATGCCGAAACCGAGTGCGGGCAGGTCGGTGCCGGCAATGTTTTTCAGCAGATCGTCATAGCGTCCGCCCCCGGCGATGGCGCGGTATTGGCCGGCGCGGTCGTGGGCTTCGAAGACGACGCCGGTGTAGTAGGCCAGACCGCGGACGATGCCGAGGTCGATCTGGATGAAATCGCCGATGCCGCAATCGCGCAGCGCGGACTGGAGTTCGTCGAGCCTCGCACTTTGGCCCCCCTCACGGATGATCCGGAAGACATCGTCGGCCAGGTTGCCGAGCTTGCCCCGCACCACCTCGTCAGGATCGCGTCCGACTTTGTCGATGGCTTGGAAGAAATCATAGTGCCGGTCCTCGGCGATGTGGTGGGTGGCGAGATAATCCTTCCAAAACTGGCGGTCGCTGACGCGCACCACCACATCGGCGGCGGTCAGGCCGACCTCACGAAACGATTGCACCAACAAGGCCAGCAATTCGGATTCCGCGCCCAGGCCGGGTTCACCGAGGATGTCGCAATTCCATTGGAAATGCTCGCGAAGACGGCCTTTCTGGGCGCGTTCGTAGCGGAACAATTGCGGGATGGCGAACCACTTAAGCGGCTTCTTGAATTTTCCGTGTGCAGCCCCGGCCATGCGAGCCAGGGTGGGCGTCATCTCCGGGCGGAGGGCGACTTCGCGGTCACCCTTGTCGACGAAGTGGTAGAGCTGCTTGACGATTTCGTCCCCGGATTTCTTTTTGTACAGGTCGAGGGTTTCGAGGGGGGGACCATCGTAGGGGGAAAAGCCGAAGCGGCGGGCACAGTCGCGCCAGACCGCGAAGAGGCGCTCACGGAGGGCACAGTCCTCGGGGTAAAAATCACGGAATCCGGAAAGGCTCTGGAACGACATGGCAGTGGGGCAGGAACGCCTTGGCGAAATGAGATTGGACGGACGGGCGCTGCGCGCAATCCGAATCCATCTCCTGACCGGGGATCAAGGATTGCCGGAGGAGGCGGGATTGGCGATGAGGCGGGATGAAAGGGCGGAGACACTGGCCTTCATCTCCTTGCCGGGCTTGAACTTGACCACGGCACGGGGCGGGATCGGGACATCGCTTTCAGGCTTGTTCGGGTTGCGACCGACCCGGGCCTTGCGGAGCTTGATCTCGAAGACCCCGAAATTGCGCAATTCGACGGTCCTACCCTGGGCCAGACTCTCGGTCAGGTAATCCAAGGTCTTCTGGATCACATTCAGCACGTCCTGCTGAACCATGCCGGTTTCATTACTGATCCGCACAACAAGATCACGTTTGGTCAAATTTGCCATAATCGTTTGTAGTCCTGATACTTAGAAATTTGATCCCGGAATAGCAAGCAAAAAGGGTAAAAAATTGACTCAACACTTTGATTTTCACAGACCTACGGGTGGAAACCGTCACGGCAATGGCCTAATCCTGCGGCCCACCCAAGGGAAGTTGTCCCGTAATCTCAGCGTAGGTCTTGAAATGCTTTTTGCATACGACGTCCAAGGCTGTATCCCCGTGCTGCTGAAAGAGTTCCCTGGCCTGGGCTTTCACCCCGGCCCCGGCCCCCTTGAGCAGTTCCACTTTCCAGGGTGTCCCAAGCGAAGCCAGGCCCGAGACAAAGGCGTCGCGGGCCAAAATGGAGGCCGCGGCCACGGCGGGATCGGATTCCGCCTTGGTGCGGGAATCCAGAATGATGTCTATTTTCTTCTGCTTGAGCTGGTTCTCGATCAATTTGGGGTTGGCGAACTGGTCGGAAAGGGCCCGGGGGCAGGCAGGAACGACGGTCTTCAGGTTTTCGATGACCTGGGCATGACCCCAGGCCAGGAGTCGGTTCAGGTTGCGGAATTTCCCGTAAAGCTCGTTGTACTTGGCCGGCCCGATCTTCACCACCGTGCAGCGGCGACCCAGCATCTCCCGGATTCCCTTGGCCAGGTCGGCGATCTTCTTGTCCGACCCGACGGACTTGCTGTCCTTGACGCCCATCTCGATCAACCACCGGGCCCGGTCGCGGTCGACGTAGGCCCCGGCGATGACCAAAGGGCCAAAGAAGTCGCCCTTGCCGGCCTCATCGACGCCGAAGTGGGGTTCGTAGCGGTCGGGGTGCAATTCCTCTTCGTAGCCGAGGCGGGCTTCACCAAGAACGAAGGGTTCGAAGGTGAACTCGATGAATTCCCGGCAATCCTTCCCCTGGATGGTGACCTTGCCGCTCTCGTAATAGTTCACGCTGCATTTGCCGCGTTTGGCCGAGAAGTGGCCGTAGGCCAGGGCGGAGAATTCGAAGCCCTTGTCCTGCAGGACCTGTTTGAGGGCGGCTCCCTGCTCGGGGCGGAGGGTGTAGGTGTGCGAGGCCGGTTCAGGCATGCTGGACTCAGGCTAAGGGAGTGGCGGCGGGTTCCAACCTCTTTTCTGCCGGAATCCGCTTTCCTTCCGCCTTTGCTGTGATTGCTTGTTTCCGTGTCCGAAACCATCACTCCAGCCATCCGGCGCGCCTTCCACGGGAAATTGCGCGATTGGTATGCGGGGGCGAGGCGAGACCTGCCCTGGCGGCGCACACAAGATCCCTACGCCATCGTGGTCTCGGAGTACATGCTGCAACAAACCCAGGTGTCCACGGTGATTCCCTATTACGAGAGGTGGCTGCAGCGGTTCCCGGACTGGGCGACGCTGGCGGGGGCGGAGGAATCCGAGGTATTGAAAGCCTGGGAGGGCTTGGGCTACTACCGGCGGGCGCGTTTTCTCCACAGGCTGGCCAGGGAAGTCTCGGGCCCGCTCTTGGGCCGACTGCCCCGTGAAGCCACCGGACTGCGTGAACTCCCCGGCATCGGTCCCTACATGGCCGGAGCGGTGGCCTCGATCGCCTTCGGGGCCCGGGCGGCGCTGGTCGATGGCAATGTCGAGCGGGTCTTCGCCCGCATCTTCGCCCTGGCCGATCCCACCGACCACCCCGCGACGAAGAAGTTGATGTGGCAGCTGGCCGAGGCCCTGCTGCCCGAATCGGGCTGCGGCGACCACAACCAGGCCTTGATGGAACTGGGCGCCGTCGTCTGCACTCCCCGGAATCCGCGCTGCCTGATCTGTCCCTTGCAAAAAATCTGTCGTGCGGACGACCCGCACCGCTACCCGGTAAAAAAGAAAACCCCCGCCCTGCGGTCCGAACGGAGCTTTGCCCTGGTCACCCGGGCCGGTAAAGTCTGGCTTCTCCGGCCGGAAAGTCCGGGTTTATGGAAGGGCTTGCACCGCTTGCCGGAGTGGGACGGCAGTTGGATGGAGGAGGGTGAAAAGTGCGGGTCCCTGAACATCGCCATCACCACCCACCGCATCCGCGCCACGGTGGTGCGCTGTCGCCCCAGAATGAAGTCGCGGATGCCCGCCACGGGCGGTTGGTTCGCGACGGCCCAGGCATCGCACCTGACCCTTCCCTCCCCCCACCGCCGGATGCTCGCTCTGGCATTGAAAGAATCCGCTCCTCCGCCTTGAATAGACAGCACCGGACCATCATGGACGAAAACCCTGAAATCCTCCCCTCCAACGAAAAACCGACCGTCAAAGGCCTTGATCCCTTGGTTTACGGCTGCCTGGTCCTCGCCATCGCCGCCCTGGTCCTCGGAGGCGCCTTCCTCGTCGGAGCTTGGAGCGTCCTCCAAGGCCAATCGCCGACGCCGACACCCTGAGCGGGCAACACGTCAACGGTAGCGGGAAATGACCCCGGCATAGACCGATTCGTATTCCCGGACCGATTGCTCCCAAGTGAAACGGACAGCCATCGCGGTTTCCTGCATCCGACGGTATTCCTCCGGGCGGTCATACCAGAGCCTCACCATCCGTTCGATCGCATGATAGGCATCACCGGCGTCGGGCTGGGTGAAAAGCAGGCCGGTCTGCCCGTCCCGCACGGTGTCGGCCAGCCCGCCCGTCGCCCGCACCACGGGCAGGGACCCGTACTTCATGGCATACATCTGGCTGAGACCACAGGGCTCATACAAGGACGGCATGAAGAAGAAATCACTGCCGGCGTAGATGCGGTGGCTGAGCTCGTTGGAAAAGCCGATGTGGACACCCACCCGTCCGGGATAGCGCCGGGCCAGATCGTCGAAGAATGCGTGGGCCGCCGGATCACCCGTGCCCAACACCACCACTTGGATCGCACAATGCCGGACCGCCGCCTCCAACATCCCGCGCATGATCCCCATCCCCTTCTGCTCGACCAGACGGGAAACAATGCCCAAGATAGGAGTCCCGTTGTCCTCAAGCCCGAAATGGTCGCGAAGATTCTTCCGACAAAGCGCTTTTCCTTCCAGATGCCCCCCGTCGAAGGGCTTGGCAATCATGGGGTCAGCGGCCGGGTTCCAAAGTTCATAGTCGGCCCCATTGAGGATCCCGTGCAGATCTGCCTGGCGTCGTCCGAGATAGGGGGCCAGTCCGCATCCTCCAATGGTGTCGAGGAGTTCGTGGGCATGTGTGGGAGAAACCGTGGTGATGGCGTCGGCGTAGCGGATGCCGGCCTTGAGCAGGTTCAGGCGGCCATGGTCTTCGAAGGTGTCGGGGTTGAAATGCTCCGGACCCAGACCCATGAAATCCATCACCTCGGGCGTATAGACGCCCTGGTAGCCGATGTTGTGAATGGTCAGGACGGTCGCACTTTGCGACATGGGGGAAAGGACGCGGTCCCAAGTGCGCAATAAAACCGGCAGCACGGCAGTCTGCCAATCGTGGACATGGATGACGTCCGGTATCCAAGCCCGGTCCTTGCACCACTGCATGGCCGCCTTGCTCAGGAAAGTGAAGCGGTAGGCATTGTCGCCGTACTCCCGGGCTCCATCGTCGTAAATGCCGCTACGGTCGAAGAACCGTCCGTAATCGAGAAAAACCACCGGGACACGCGAGTCCAGCAGACCTTCATGAACGCCACACCACAACTCCTCGCCGCGGCCAAAATGGGTGCAGAGGTTGCCGACGTATTCGATGCCATGCCGGGCCCGGTCGATGCTCCGATAAAGGGGCATGACGATGCGAACATCGTGGCCGCGTTCGTGAAGGGCCTTGGCCAGCCCGGAAACCACATCCCCCAACCCACCCGCCTTGGCATAAGGAGCGGCCTCGGAGGCGACAAGCAGGATGCGCCACTTCGATTCAGCCGGTTGGTCCTCCATGCGGCCGATGATAAGCATTTATGGCCCGGTCTGACAACGGCAGGAAAGCCGGAGTTTTCCGGGGAGTCCGACAAATGGAACACTGTGGCCGGAACATCCTATGGAACATGTTAAAATTGCGTGACTTAGCAATGCCGACTTGACGGCCCTTGATGCGGTCCCATACTGAACTAAATCCCCTATTGTGCCATGATCCCACGCACCCGACTTTTCATTTTACTTCTGGCTTTCCTAAACCTTCCGGTATGCGGGCTATTCGCCGTGCCCGAACTCAAGGTCACAGAGACCAAGGAATTGGAAATCACCGCCGCCGACGGCACCTCGGCCAAGTTGCCCGCAGGAACCATCGGACGACAGATCAATGCGGACAAGCAGATCTTCAAGGTTTCCTACGGCAAAGACTTGCGTGGTCGGACCAACATCATCATTTACCCTGATCCGGAAAAACCCCAGTCCCTTGAACTGAAGGTCCTGGACCAGAACGTCAAACTCACCGAGGACGCGGTACTGACGGTCATTTCCGAAGGGGCGGCCGCCACCACACAGTTCCAGTCCGGCATGATCGGCACGGTCACCGTCGGAACCGAACAATTGACAGCCGGAGCCTCGGCCAAACTGGCCCAGGGCAGCCTCTCCACCGTTGCCGCGAATACTCCGGTCTTCCCCCCGGCTCCCGCCGCCAAATCCAGCGTTTCCGATCCCGTCACAGGCTCCGATAAAAACGAGGCTGCATCGCAAGAGATACCGCGTTCAGGCGACACGGCCGTTTATGAAGGCCCCAAAGTGCGTGCCATTGAAGGCGACGTCATGATTGCCCCCCCCGGCCAGGACATCATGAACATTGTAAAAACGGCCACGAGCATGCCGCGCCTGCAAGAGAGCCAGCGCATCAAACCCGGAAGCACCGTCCAAACCGGACCGCAGGGCAAAGCAGTTGTCTCGCCCTTCCCTGGTTGCATCATTGCCATCCAACCCAACAGCAAGGTTGTCTTTGAAGACGTTCAATACATCAATGCCGACTACGGGACAGACGTCGACATGGAGCCTGCAGCATATGCCAAAGAAGGTTATGGTTCCAAAATCCAAAGCACCCCTGCCGCTGCAGGCCAAGAAGATAAACTGGTATTCGTCAAAAGCAGACACAACTACAAGCGCAAGGTACAACTGAATCTGATAGAGGGCGGCGTTCTTTCAACCATCAAGGGCATTCCAAAGGAGAGCCTCGACTATCAAGTCAAAACACCCCTAGCTGTGGCAGCTGCACGCGGCACAAGTTTTGGCGTTTTTGGTGATCCCTCAAAGGCTTTGATTATCGTAAGCGACGGGGTTGTGCAAGTGATCACTCCCGACGGCACATACAAATTGAGTGTCACGCCGGGCAATAAAGTTTTGATCACGAAAGACGGCGCCCCCCCCATGCCCTTCAGCGCCAGCCCCGAAGAAGTACAAGCTTTTTTGGATTTTAATGAGTCCGTCAAAGATATGGACATCAATGATATTCTGGCCGACTTGGACCTATTCTCGAGAGAACCCTTTGGCAAGGATTTGAGGAATGCCATAGACGATTTCCGGAAAAAATTCGTGCCCCGTCTGAACAACTTCTTTATGACCGATATCTTCTCGCCCTGAGAGGCTTTTTTCGGCAGTGGTTTAACGGCGGGAAGGTCCTCTTCCCGCCGTTTTTTTATGCCCGGAACTTCGGGTCCAGTTCCAAATTGAAGAAGTCCGCCGCATTGCCAAAGCAGACCCCCTCGACCAAACCCGCCAGCAGTTCGCGGTCGTCCGGCAATTCCCCGCGTTCCACCTCGCGTCCGACCAGATCACACAAGATCCGGCGGAAGTATTCATGACGGGCGAAGGACAGGAAACTGCGGGAATCGGTCAGCATGCCGACAAAACGTCCCAGCAGGCCCAGACTGGAGAGGGCGTTGAGCTGCCACTCCATCCCCTCCTTCTGGTCCAGGAACCACCACCCGCTGCCGAATTGGATTTTGCCCGGGATGGTGCCGTCCTGGAAATTGCCGATCATGGTGGCAAAGACGTAGTTGTCGGCCGGATTCAGGTTGTAGAGCACAGTGCGGGGAAGCTCCCCCGTTTCATCGAGGGCATTGAGATACCAGGACAAGGCAGTAGCTTGCGGGCTATCCCCGATTGAATCGCATCCGATATCCGGCCCAAGTGCGCGGAAGAGGCGCTGGTTGTTGTTGCGCAGGGCGCCGAGGTGCATCTGCTTGGTCCAACCCCGGGCGGCATCCCAACGTCCAAATTGGATCATCATCCATCCTGTGAACGCGGCCGTCTCAGCCGCCCCGGCAGCCCGGCCTGACAACGCCCGCCCGAGGATGGCCATCGCTTCCTCATCGGAGCAAGCACCAACCGGACAACGCTCCAATCCATGATCAGACAGGCGCCCCCCCATGCCGTGGAAAAAGGCATGCCGTTCCTGCAGGACCCGGATCAAAAGTGCCGGATCAGCGCAGGAACGTCCCGCGACATTTTCCAGCTTATCCACCCAAGGACGGAAGACCTCCGGACGATCCACGGCCAGGGCCTTGTCCGGACGGAAAGTGGGATAAACCCGGGTGGAAAGCCCGGCCGCAGGATCACGCAATGCCGCGTGATGCTCCAAGGTATCCGCTGGATCGTCAGTTGTACAAACCACTGCCACCCGGAAGCGATCCAGTATTCCTCTGACAGAAAACTCCGGTGAAGACAGCTTTTCATTGGCCTCGTCCCAGATACGCGGTGCGGTTTCCTCATTGAGCAGGGTTTCAATGCCGAAGTAACGGCGCAACTCCAAGTGGGTCCAATGATAAAGCGGATTGCGCAGGGCGCGGGGCACCGTGCGGGCGAAGGCGAGAAACTTTTCGTAATCCGGGGCATCCCCGGTGCAGAAACGCTCCGGCACCCCGTTCGAACGCATGGCCCGCCATTTGTAATGGTCGCCCGCCAGCCAGGCATCGGTCAGGTTGCGGAAACGGCGGTTGCCGGCGATTTCAGCAGGCGACAAATGACAATGGTAGTCATAAATCGGCTGGCGAGCGGCGTGTTCGTGGTACAAGCGCCGGGCGGTGGCGGAGTGGAGAAGGAAATCGTCATCAAGGAATGGCTTCACTCCCCCATTTTCTCCTTCCGGAACACTAGAAGTCATCTCAAAAATAGGACATGCCCGCGCTGGAGGGCAGAAAGCTGTCCGGCGAGGCGCGAGGAGAGCGAAGGTATGAAATATACCTTTAACCGACGAGCAACGAAGCGGGGCAGCTTTCTGGCTCCAGCCCTGAGGGTTGCGGCGGCACCGACCCGCTCCCTTCGTCGTCACTTCC
>JANRJG010000034.1 GCA_033875315.1 Candidatus Methylacidiphilales bacterium | reverse complement strand
TTTCTGGCTCCAGCCCTGAGGGTTGCGGCGGCACCGACCCGCTCCCTTCGTCGTCACTTCCTCACGTATATACTTCATATATGCTCGGTCGTTCCTCCTCGGGTTCGGGCCGGTGGCACTCGCAACGCGGACTTGCCCTATTTTTGAGATGACTTCTAGCCTGCTTGCCCCACACCGCAGGTGTGTTGTCTTTCCCCTTATCGTGGGTAGGCGGGAACGACAGCGCTCTACTGCGGAGCTCGAACGTTTTCGCGAGCGTCTTGTAGAGGCCAACGTTTTTTTTAGTTCAATCAGTTTCCTCGCTCTCGAACTCATTCTCCTTCTTTTGCCCTCAGGGTTCCAAGAAGGTGACTTTTCCGGTTTTGAGGTCGTGGATCCCGCCGACCAGCAGGACATCTCCCTTCGCAAGCAGTTCTTTCAGGATGGGACTCTTTTCCCGGATATTCTTCATCTGCAGGCGCACGTTGGCTTCCGCCGCCCTTTGCACAAAGGCGTCATTGGTCGAACGGCGCGCTTCCCCCGGTTCTGTTTTCACCGAGGCCACGGCGGGTTGGATCCGGGCAAGCAATTGGGTCAGATGTCCCAATTCGACCTGGTCCGCCGCCCCTTTGACCGCTCCACATGAAGTATGGCCGATGACCGCAATCAATTTGGCCCCGGCTGCCTTGCAGGCGAATTCGAGACTGCCCAGCACATCCTCATCCACCACGTTTCCCGCCAACCTGGCGTTGAAGACATCCCCCATTCCCTGGTCGAAGATCAATTCGGTGGAGGTGCGGGAATCCAGACAACTGACCACCGCTGCAAACGGATACTGGCCAGCGCTGGTTTCTTTGGCCTGGGCCAACAGGTCACGTTTGAGGGGTTTTCCAGAGACGAAGCGGGCGTTGCCTTCTTTCAGGCGAAGAAAAGCCTCCTGCGGGTCCATGGCGGCCCGGTTTTCCCGGTTGAGTGTGATGTCGGGGCCGGGGGATTTGGCCGTGAGCGTTGGAATGGCCAGACTGATCAATACAGTGGATAAACAGAGGATGAGTTTTTTCATGAGCGGTTTTTTGTTAAGGAAGCAGGTATTTGGCGAAAGTAAAGTAGACGGGTATCCCGATGACGATGTTGAAAGGGAAGGTGAGGGCCAGTGAGGCTGTCAGGTAGATGGCCGGACTGGCCTGGGGCAGGGCGATGCGCACCGCCGCCGGAGCGGCGATGTAGCTGGCACTCGCCGCCAAGGTGCCCAAGACAGTCGCACCACCGACTCCGAGACCAGCCAAGCTTCCCAGCCAGACTCCCAGCAGTCCGTGCAACAGGGGCATGGCCAGGGCAAACACGATCAGTGGCAAGCCGGCTTTTTTGATGTCGCCCAGCCTGCTCCCGGTAACCAGGCCGATTTCCAGGAGGAACAGAGTCAAAACACCCCGGAACGGGGCCTCAAAAAAGGGCGCGATCTGCTCCGACCCCTTGTGCCCGGACAGAAAGCCGATGATCATGCCGCCCACGAGCAGGACAATGCCTTTGCTGGTGAGCAATTCGTGCATGATTTTGCCCATCCGTGCCGTGCCATTCGCAGCGACGGTTTTGCCGGCCAAGAGGAGCGCGATGATGATGGCCGGCACTTCCATCACCGCCAGCAGGGCGGGCATGAAGGGTTCGTAAGCCACCTTGACCAAAGAGAGAAAAACCAGTGCCTCCCCAAATGTCACGGCGGATACGGACCCATAGTGGGCCGCGAGTGCGGCGGCGTTGATCGTGTCAAAGCGCCCGATTCTTTTCAGGATATGAAATGACCAAACCGGTATCGCGGCGCTGAGGGCCAGTGCCGCGGTCATGGGTTTCCAGAGTTCTTCCAGAGTGATGCCGTCCAACTTCGCCCCTCCTTTCAGACCGATTGCGAAGAGCAGATAGATGGTCAATCCGACGTAGATGGGTTCGGGAATCTTCAGATCACTCCGCAACAGGCTGGCCACCACGCCGAGCACGAAGGCCAGCACCATGGGGGAGAGGAGGCTAAGGAGAAGGGAGTTTAACAGGTCCATATTTTTTCTGGGTTGATCCGGTTGGGGCGAGGGTTTATTAATAGATGAAGTTAAATATACGAAATCTATTACGTGTAATACAATACACGTAAACTACGTCAACAATTATTTTTATGGCCACAAAAAAAATGGATCCGGTCCGCCAGGAACACCCGGCAGGATTCACTTATTTGAGCAACCATGCGCACGTTCTGGTTTGTTTGAACCAAGATCCCGAGATGCGATTACGGGATATTGCCGTCTCGGTGGGCATCACCGAGCGGGCGGTTCAAAGGATCATCGCCGAGTTGGAAGCCGCCGGTTCCCTGCGACATGAACGCGAAGGCCGCAGGAACCGCTACGAAATCCAAAAGCGGTCTCGACTTCGCCATCCGCTTGAATCGCATTGCACGGTGGGCGGATTGCTGGATTGGATCACCGGCCTGAAATCGTAGTTTGCCCGTTTGGGGTGCATCCAAAAACCGTCTTTGCAGCAGGGTCCGCAGGGTGGTAGATTTTTTCACCGTGGACAGCATCGCAGCACTTCCTTCCCCCTCCTCATCCTCGTCGCGCAAGCCTTCCTGGCTGCGGGCCAAAGTCCCGGGCGGGGCGGCCTACCAGGAAGTCCGCGATCTGGTCCATTCCAATACCCTCCATACCGTCTGCGAGAGCGCGCATTGCCCGAACCTGGGGGAATGCTGGTCCCGGGGCACGGCCACACTGATGATCCTGGGGAACACCTGCACCCGTTCCTGCGGATTTTGCGCCATCGACACCGGCAAACCGCCGACCACCGACTGGGGCGAGCCGGCCCGGGTGGCCGATGCGGTCAAAACGATGAAGCTCAAACACGCCGTCATCACCTCGGTGGCACGCGACGATCTCAAGGACGGCGGGGCCGAAATCTGGGCCCGCACCATCCGTGCCGTCCGGCACGTCAATCCTCACACCGCCATCGAAGTCCTCATCCCCGATTTCAAGGGGCATTGGGACGACCTGGACACCGTGCTCAATGCCCGACCCGACATCCTCAACCACAATGTGGAGACCGTCCCGCGTCTGCACAAAGTGGTCCGCCCCCAGGCCAAATACGAACGAACCCTCGAGCTGCTGCGCCGGGCCAAGGACCGCGGTTTCACCACCAAGTGTTCGATGATGCTCGGCATCGGCGAGCTGGTGGAGGAAATCGACGCCACCCTGCGCGACCTGGCGGCGATCAAGGTCGATATCCTCACCCTCGGCCAGTATCTCCGTCCCACCCCGCAGCACCTGCCGGTTGACCGCTGGGTCACTCCGGAGGAATTCGCCCGATGGAAGGCCCGGGCGCTGGAACTGGGCTTCGGGGTTTGCGAAAGCGGCCCGATGGTGCGTAGTTCCTATCATGCCGATGAGCAATCGGCCAAATACACCCGGTCCGAAAAGGCCGTTTAACAGGAGATAACGGAGGCAACGGAGCAAGACAGCGGGGTCTGTATTTTGGTGTGATCCCAGGACCCGTTGGTTGCCTTGCTTTGTTAACTCTCTTTCCTCCTGTTCAATTTCTCCATGAAACGGTTGTGTGTGTATTGCGGGTCTTCGATGGGGAGCCGTGCGGAATACCGGGAGGCGGCGGAGTCTTTTGGCTCCCTTCTGGCCAGGGAGAAGATCGGGCTGGTCTACGGCGGCGGGAATGTCGGACTCATGGGTGTGGTCGCCGATGCGGTCATGGCCGGGGGAGGGGAGGTCATTGGGGTGATTCCGCAGGCGCTGGTGGACAAGGAAGTGGCCCACTTCCAGGTGACCAGACTCCATGTCGTCGACACCATGCATGAACGCAAGGCGATGATGGCAGGACTGGCCGACGGATTCGTGGCTCTTCCGGGGGGATATGGGACGCTGGAGGAACTGTTCGAGATCCTTACTTGGAGCCAGCTCGGCTTCCATCCCAAGCCGGTCGGCCTTCTCAACACACACGGCTACTACGATCCTCTGCTGGGGTTTCTCCATCGGATGGTGGAGGAAGGCTTCCTCCGGGAGGATCACCGAACTTTTCTGGCGGTGGCCGATGAGGGGGAGGCGTTGCTGTGTGTCTTGCGCCGGTCGGTCCCGGCGGGCGTTGCCAAGTGGTAAATGGCTGTTGCCTCGCCCCGGAGGGCGGGCATAGTCCGCTCTGAAAGGGGTTTCCATGAGCCAGAACTGGTATTACGCAAAAGAAGGCCAACCGCAGGGTCCGTTGGATCACGACACCATCAGCCGGTTGTACCGCGAGGGCCAGATCGCACCGGATACCCTGGTCTGGCAGGAGGGCATGGCCGACTGGGTCATGGCCTCCACTTTGCTGGGTGCCTCGGGTTCACTGTCTCCCGGTTTGCCTGTCCCGGCCCCGTCCGGCTCGGGTGAAATCGATTTTTCCGCCTGCTTCAGCGAAGGCTGGGCGGTTTTCAAGGCGCATTGGCCGGTCATGGTGGCGGCCGGAGCCGTTTTTTTCTTCCTATCCATGGCGATTCAAGGCCCCTTCCAAGTGGTCCAGATCGTCTTGCAGAAGCAATTGGAACAACAGCCGGTGCTGTTCATTGGCCTCATGGGGTTGACTTATCTGGTCAGTCTGGTTTTCACGCCACCCCTGACCGCGGGCTTGTTCCAGTTCTGTCTCGTGTCCTTGCGTGACAAACCCCGTTTGGAGGTCCTTTTTGAAGGATTCAAAACCTGCTGGCTCCAGAGCTGTCTCTGCGTGGTCGTGATGACCCTGATCATCATCCTCGGCTTCCTTTGTTTGATCATTCCGGGGATTTATCTGGCTGTGGCCTATTACTACGCCATTCCGCTGGTCATCGACCGCAGGATGGGTTTCTGGGAGGCAATGGAATTGAGCCGCAAGACCGTGCACAAGCAGTGGTTCATGGTTTTTGCCGTGAGTGTGGTTGGAGGACTGCTCTCCATAACCGGCATGGTGCTTTGTTGTGTCGGCATCGTTGGCACGCTCCCGTTGGGATACCTGGTGATCATGCAGGCCTACCGACAGCTTTTCGCCGCCGCGCCTCCTTCCTGAGATCCGTCCCCGCACCGCTGTACGCCAAACCTGACTCCATATGTCCTCCGGTTCGAGATCCTTTCAGCCCCCTCCGTTCTGGGCCAGCTACCTTCTCTGGGCTCCGTTGGTCGTGGCGGCTGTTCTCTGGTTGATCTCGAGCCTGCCATTTCTCCAGCGATTGGAGAACCTCGTTCTCGACCAGCGCATCCGCTTCCGCGCCCAGAACCAGCCCCCACCGGACAATCGCGCCATCTTCGTGACCATCGACGACATCGGCATCTCCACCATCGGGCGATGGCCCTGGCCCCGCAGTGTCCACGGCGACTTCATGCAGGTGGTCAATCTGGGTACCCCGTCCACCTTCGTGTGGGATATCATCATGGATGCACCCAGCAATGCCGAGGATGACATGCACCTTTTGGAGAGCATCCGAGGGATCGCCACCCCGACGGTTTTTGCCGCCGCCGCCACCTTGAACCGCGGTGGCGGGTACGAACTTCCAGCCGGATTGACTTTGGGGTGGCCCGTTCCTGCAGGGGCCGATCTGGCCAGCATTCCCCGCTTGGAAGAATTGATCATGTCCTTCCCGGGACTGCGGGAAATCACCGGGACGGGTCTGGCCAATGCCGAGCCCGGCCCTGACGGCGTCATCCGCCGGATGCCGTTGTTCATGCGCGCGGGCAACGAGCTCATTCCAGCCCTGGCCCTTTCGGCGCTGATGAAATACTGGAAACTGGAACCGTCCCAGGTTCGGATTGTTCCCGGCGATGCGGTCTATCTGGAATCCCCGGTCGTGCGCCGCCGGATTCCGGTCGACGGACAGGGTTACTACCATGTCAATTACCGCTACGAGATCCGCGATTACGACCATGCCGGGTTGAGTTTTTCCTACGTCCAATTGCTCAAAGTCATGGCGGACCGGTATGTCGAGGGCAACGAGAAGGCGCAAGCGCCCGACATCCGCGGCAAAATGCTCCTCATCGGCCAGGCCAGCACGGCCCTTTCCGATGTCGGACCGAGTCCGCTCAACGAACAAAGCCCCCGCCCGTTGATGCACATGAACCTGATCGACAATGTCCTCAAGGAGGACTACCTCCGGGAAATCCCGGTATGGATGGTCTGGGTTGGTTTCCTTCTGTTGGGTTATGGCAGTCTGGCCGCCCTGGGCCGTGCCCCGTTCTGGGCCAGCGCGGTGGTTCCGGTCCTCTTGGTCGCCGCTTTTGTGGTGGTCGCCTTCATGCTCTTCGTCCGGGGCAATTGGGTCATGCCCGTGGTCTGGCCCGCCCTCGGCCTTACCGGCCTCCATATGGGGGCCATCGGCGAACAGGTTTTGCGGGAACGCCGCGCCCGCCAGCAACTCCGCCAGTCTTTCTCGGCCTACGTGGCCCCCTCGATCCTGGAGTCGATCTACAAGAATCCGGACCAACTGCGCTTGGGCGGCAGCGTGCGCGATACGGCCATTCTTTTTTCCGACATCCGTGGATTCACCAGCATGACCGAAGCCATGGACTCCCAGGAACTGGTCGGCCAACTCAACGAGTACTTCACCGAGATGGTGGCCTGCGTCAACCGCTACCAGGGTTCGCTCCACAAATACATCGGCGACGCCATCATGGCGGTCTGGGGCGATATCACCAACGAAGGCCCGGGCATTGATGCCGGCCAGGCCCTGCGTGCCGCCATCGCCATGCGCACCGCCCTGCCCGGGCTGAATGCCCGTTGGCAGAGGGAAAACCGCCCGCTCTTCCATATCGGCATCGGCATCGCCCATGGCCGTGTGGTCGCCGGCAACGTCGGGGCCCCGCAACGCATGGAATTCACCGTCATGGGTGACGCCGTCAACACCGCCTCCCGCATCGAGGGCCTGACCAAAAAATTCGGCCTGCCCCTGATTGTCGGCGAATCGGTCTACGACCTGACACTTGAGCGCTTTGCTTTCCGCCCGCTTTCCAAGGTCCGGATGGCCGGCAAGGCCATCGCGGTCCGTATTTATGAGCCGTTGTATGAACTCGGCCGGGAGGAGGACTGTCCCTACGATGCCGAGTGGTTGAAGCTCTACCAAGAGGCTTATTCACGGTTTGAAGAGCGCCGGTGGGACGTGGCGGCGCGGGTATTTGAGGCCTGCCTCCACTCGTACCCCGATGACCAAGCCACAAACATGTTGCTGGAATTGTGCCGGGAATTGGTCAACAATCCTCCCCCGAGGGAATGGGATGGCGTTTTTGAGTTTGATTCAAAATAAGTCCCTGCCCCCCACCGGTTTTGCGTCCTTTTCTTATGCCTGCCATCCTGATCCTTGAAGACAGCCAGGTCCTCCTGACCAAGCTCACCCATGAGCTCAAGGCCGCTTTTCCGGAATGCCAGGTGCTCGGCGCCCGCAGCGTGGCCGAGGCCCACACCCTTTTTTCCGACACCCCCATCGATGTCTTCATCCTCGACATCTTCCTGCCGGATGGGAACGGGATCGACTTCCTTTGTGATGTCAAAACCATCAGTCCAGATTCGGCCGCGGTGATCATGACCGCGCAGCAGGTACCGGACCTGCGCCAACACGCCGAGGAATTGGGCGTGGTCCGATTCTTCCAGAAACCGGTCGATGTGGCCGCTCTGCAAAAAATCATCCACCGCGTTTTCCATCCCGAGGACGAACCCGCCGCCCCGGCCCCCGATCCCCAGAGCTTTGTCGCCTCCCTCGGCGGTCTGACCACCATCGACATCATCCAACTCAAATGCCTGGCCCGCGCCACCCAAGTCTTGCGCTTCGTGCGTGCCGACGGCCAGAGCGGGAAGATCCATTTCCAGCGCGGTGAGATCATCCACGCCGAGGCCCCGGACCGGAAGGGGCTGCCGGCTTTCAACGAAATCGTTTCATGGAAGGGCGGGCGGGTCGAGGAATCGGCCGAGCCCCTGGCCGAGCCGACCATCCAGCAGGGCTGGGAAGGTCTGCTCATGGACGCGGTGCGCGTCATCGATGAAAATGCCGCTTTGAAAGGTTCCTGATGCCCACCATCCTCGCCATCGACGACAGCCCGACTCTGCGGAAGTTCATCTCCAAACACATCGGGGAGCGTTTCCCGGACTACACCGTTCTGCTCGCCTCCAACGGAGCCGATGGGATCCAGACCGCCCTGCGCGAGAAGCCCGACATCATCCTGCTGGATTATCTTCTTCCGGATTGTAAGGGAGAGGAGGTCTGTCTCAAGTTGGCGGCCGATCCCGCCGGGGCCGTCATCCCCATCATCCTGATGAGCAGCAGCACCCCCGACATCACCCGCACCGAGGGGATGTTCCCGAGCATCAAACGCTCGATGGCCAAACCGTTCTCGCCCGAGCTGCTCTGCGCCAGCGTCAACTTGGTGCTCCAGGGCCAGAATGAACCCTCGTCCGCGCCCGAGGAAGCGGCAACAGCCGGCTCCGCCAGCGAGTCGTTTTCCCCGGAAAATGCCCCCACGGTGCTCATGGGTGCGCCCAAACTCCAGAAAGTCAGCCTGGCCGCCCGTCCCCGGCCGATCACCCGTCCGATTGATATTTCCTCCAGCCAAGCGGTCAAGGTTCCCGAGGCCTGCGGACCGCTGGGCGCTTTCCCCTGGATCGACGTGCTCTGCTACGCCCAATCTTCAAAACTCACCGGGGTGCTCGAAGTCGAAGTCACCGCGATCCGTCTGGATTTTTATTTCCGGGATGGGGCCCCGGTTCTGGGCACCACCCGAGATACCGCTTTCTACCTGAAAGATGCCCCGGTCAAGGTCGCCCCGGAACAGGAAGACATGTTCAATGAACTCAAGAAGGAACAGGAGGCCAGCGGCCAGCCCATCTTCTCCCAGATGAAAAAACGGGGCTATATGTCCCCGGAGGACGCGGACAGCATGATCCGCGATTACAGCGGCCTTCTCATGGGTCACTGCTGGAACGCCATGAAAGGCCGCTTCCAGATCTACCGCCGGGAACTCCCGGACTTTGCCGCTGATGCCCCCCCCTTCAGCGAGAGTGTGGAACAATTTGCCCTCGAATCCCTGCGTAACAACGGTCCCGAGAGCCTGGCCTATTTCGGCAGCGAAACCGCCCCGGGCACACCGGCCTACACCGTCGCCGGTTACCGTAGGGTCCAGATCATCACCCTCGAACCCGACGAGGCGTCCCTGGTGGCCGCAGTCGCCGCGGGTGGCCGGAATATAGAAGAAATCGCCGCGTCGATAGGCATGGAAATTCCCCAAGCCCGTACCCTGCTCTTCCGTTTCGTCAAACTCGGTGTCTTCGATTACTGGCCGGATTTTTCCGCCCAAACGCAAACATGACCCTGCGGAATGGGAACCGTCGCTCCGCCGGGGCGGGTCCCGGTCCGCTTCCTGGCAAGTTTCTCTCATGAACTACGGGTTGATCCAATTGGGAGCCTCCGCTTTCGCCCTGCCCTTCGCCGCAGTTCGCGAGGTGCTGCAGCAGCCCGTACTCAGCCCGGTCCCGCTCGGTCCGGATCTCCTGGCCGGGATGGTTTTGTTCCGGGGCGAAGTCCTGCCGGTTTTTGACATCGCCCCGCTACTGGACTGTCCCGCTTCACCACCCCGCACGGCCACTCCCGCTCGTGTTGTCGTGATCCAGCACAACAGTGTCTTTGCCGGCGTGGTCTCCGACCACGCCGCCCTTGCCGCCGGCAGCCCGGTTCCGGGCGAGGCCGGAGCCTGCCGCCTGGCCCAATCACTTCCCCTGTCGGAATCCTCAGCCCCGGTCCTCGACGTTCCCGCCCTCTTCCATCATTTCGAATCCTGCCTCGCCACCTCCACCTGAAAAAAACGCCATGGCCGAACCCACCTCCCTGTCTTCCCCCTCCGCCCCCCCGGTGAGCACGGGAATGAGCATCAATGTCAAGATCGCCTCCGCCTTCATCGGGATCGGAGCGGTGGCCACTCTCTGCGCCGCCCTCGCGGCTTATTTTTTTTACGGCAATGAATTGGAGAAAAGTGCCGGACTGCGACTCGATGCCGTCCGTGCCCTGACCCGCTCTCGCGTGGACGCCGAGCTGGCCTCACTCCAGGACAGTGCCCGCAATGCCGGGGCCCTCCTGCGGGCCAACCTCCGGGCCGATGCCCTCGATCCCCAGATCGCCCGCGCCAGCCTACAAGTGGCGGCCCCGCTCGTCGGTCCGAGCAAAATCTTCCTGTGTGACGCATCGGGGGAATGGGTGGCCTCCTCCGATGCCTCCGCCAGCCTCAACCAGGCCCGCCTCAAACAATCCGCGGCGGAAGCGGCCCGGAGCGACAGCCTGGTCTACCTTCCGACCGGACTTTCCACCAACGACCCGGTCCTGGTGCATATCACCCCGCTCATCGATAAACAAACCTTCCCTGCGGTCGTGATCGAAATCCCCTTTTCTGTCATCGGCCAGGTGCTGGCCTCGGGTCCGGCCGAGGTCTACGGAGAGTCCGGTGAAGCCTATCTGGTCGATGGAACGGGAGCCGTGCGCAGTCCTTTGAGGGGTGGCCAGAAACCGGAACGCATCGAGACCCTCGGGGTGCGCAGTGCCCTCGAAGGAGCGGCCGGGACCAAAACCTACCCCAACTACCAGGGCACGAATGTCATCGGTTCCTTCGATCTGTTGAAGACCGACGGATTCCGCTGGGCGGTGCTGGCCGAACAATCACGCGAGGAAGCCCTGCGACCGGCCCGCCTCGTCACCTTTTATGTCGCCGGCGTCGGACTGGTCACCGTCATCCTCATCGGGGTCCTCGGGGTGCTTTTCGCCAAGTGGATGACCCGCCCGGTGGTGGCCCTGCGGGAAACCATGGGACGCATCGCTTCCGGCGACGAAAAAGCGCGCGCGCCCATCCTGGCCCGGGATGAAATCGGCCAGCTTGCGGAAAGTTTCAACCGCATGGTGGACGAGCGCAATGCGGCCAAGGAACGGGTCACCACGGAAAACCGCCGCCTCCAATCCAGCATCCAGGAACTCCTGTTGGTGGTGGCCGATGCCTCCGAAGGCAAACTCTCCGTCCGGGCCCGCCGGGCCGAAGGCGTCCTGGGCAACGTCGGCGAGGCCTTGAACCGGATGTTGGAAAACGTCGGCGTGTTGATCGGCCAGGCCAAGAGCGCCAGCGCCCGTGTCGACCAAGCCGCCGGTGCCATCACCCTCTCGGCCCAGGAACTGGCCGAGGGCACGGCCGAGCAGAGCGCCCGCACCGCCAACGCCATCAGCGATGTCGAAACCCTGACCGCCGAGGCCCGCGCCGTGGCGGAGAATTCCACCGAAGCCGCCGAGGCCGCCGCCCGTGCCCGCAAGGCCGCCGAGGATGGCGCCCGCAACGTCCGTGAAGTCATCGAGTTCATGGAACGCCTGCGGGAGAACGTCGAAGCCAACGCCCGCAAGATCACCCGCCTGGGCGAACGCTCCCAGGAAATTTCCGGCATAGTCCGGTCCATCAGCGACATCAGCGCGGAAACCGATGTGCTGGCCATGAATGCCTCGATCGAAGCCGCCCGCGCGGGTGAGCAGGGCCGGGGATTCACCATCGTGGCCGACCAAGTCCGCGGCCTGGCCGACCGCACCCGCCAGGCCACCATTGAAATCGAAAAACTGGTGGCCGGCATCCAGAGTGAAACCACCGAAGCGGTGCGGCAGATGGACCAGCAGAACCGCGATGTCGAACAGGGCACCCGCCGGGTCGGGAGTGCCGGCGAGTCCCTGGGCAACATTGTCGAGGCCAGCGTGGATTCCTCCTCCCTGGCTGTGCAGATCAGCCAGTCGGCCCGCTCGCAAGAGGAACGGGCCATGCAGGTGCTCCAGGCGGTCAGTGATGTCAACCGCATCACCGCCGCCGCGCGTGAGCGCACGCTGGAGTTCCGCAGCACCAGTGATCAACTGGCTCTCCTGGCGGGCGAACTGAACCAACAACTGGCCAACTTCGAAGTTGGCTCCGAAACCCGGGAACCCTCCGCGCCTCCGGCCTGAGCCCGGCACCCGCACCATGGCGGCGCATGATCCGAAGAAGCACGCTCCGGCGGTGAGGCCGGTGCCGGTGTCCGCACCCGGTCCTGCACTCCGGAGGGCCGCCGGTCCGCGTCGTCCACCCTCCGGGTTGAAGCTGCAGTTGGGTGTGCCCCTGGCTCCCACCACTCCGGAGCCCGAACCGGATTACCAGTCCCTTTTCCGTGCCGAGGTGGTCGAGTCTGTCGGCGTCCTCGACCGGGCCCTCGCGGCCTGGCCCTCGACGGATAGTATCGCCAACTTGGTCCGGGTCTTCCACACCCTCCATGGTTCGGCCCGGACCCTGGACATCACCGGGGTGGCCGCAATCTCCGGCCGTCTGGAACAGACCGCACGCGACTTGGAGGCGGGCATCCTCCAGCCATCCGACGCCCTGGGCCGTGTCTTTCGGGAAGGGTGCGTGGAATTGGCCCGGTGGGCCGGACTGGATCCGTCCCAACTTTCGGAAACGCCGCTCATCCAACCGATGGCCACCCCGATTGCACCTCTGGGGGATGCCTTGCGCGAAATGGAGGCATGGATAGGCCAGGACCACGCCGCGGCTGAACGGTTGTGCCGGATCTTGGAAGCGCAGAGCGCCGCCCCCGAGGCCGAGGTGCCCACGGCGCTGAAAAAAAGTTTCGGACTTCTTTTGGATTATCTCAGGGACTGGGGTCCGTCGCCTCCGCCCGCGCCCATGCAGGCGGTCTTGCGCCGGTGTCTGGGGGATGCAACTGGATATCTCGCGGTGCCCCCGGGCGAGCGCACCCCCTGGCGTCGACGTTGGGGACTCTATTTCAACTCCCTGCGGGTGGCGATGGCCTCGGAGCGCAAGAGCTCGGTGGTCCCGTCGGGTCCAGCCCCCGATCCCGAGATGGTGCAGGCATTCATCGAAGAGGCCCAGTCCTTGTTCGATTCCGTGGAACAAGCTTTGCTGCGCTGGGAGAAAGGCGAGAACCCCAAGGCCTGCCGTTCGGAATTGCGCCGTCATTTCCACACCCTCAAGGGTGCCGCCAACAGCGTGGGACTTGCCCCGCTCGGTTCGGCCTATCATGACTGGGAGGAACGGATGGATCAAGCCGAAGCCCCCGCCGCACCTCCCGGAGATTTGCTGCCTTTCAACGATCGAGTGCGGGGTTATCTCGCCGCACTGGCCATCGATCCCTCGACCCCGTGGGCGGGCTTGCCTGTCGCCCCGGTGGCGGAAGTAGTTGACGCGGAATTGTTGGAGGCCTTTCTGGAGGAAGCCCGCCAGTTGCTGGAGCCCATTGAAACGTCCCTGTTGGCTTGGGAACGGGGCGAGGAGGCCGCCGCACGCCAGGCCGAACTGCGCCGTCATTTCCATACCCTCAAGGGAGCCGCCAACAGTGTCGGCCTGCGCGCCCTGGGGGCTGATTTCCATGTTTTGGAGGAACGGATGCAGCAGAACGTGGGCGAAGCCGAGCGTGTGCGTTGGATTCCCCTGGTGCTGGCATGCATGGATGAAACCCGGACTTATCTGGTGGCGCTGGCCACCGATGCCGCATCGCCCTGGCAGGGGGGCTGGGAGGCCCGCTTCCAGAACGGAACCGCCTCGCCGGCAGCATCGGCCACAGCGGCTTCCTCGGAAAAGACAGCGGTGCGCGTCGAGGCCGAACGCGTCCGCCAATTGCTCGACCAATCCGGTGAACTGGTGGCGGGCCTTTCGCGCACGGAATCATACTTCGACGAAATGGCCGCCCTGCGGCGGCGCTTGGATGATCTATCCGAACAAATGGTGAGGGAGTTGGAGATGGTGCAGGCGGGCCGCCCGTCCGGTGCAGCGGTCCTGCTGGAGTGGGAAAAAGCCTGCGCCTCGGTTTCCTCCGATCTGGCCCGTATGGGACGTTCCTTCGGGGCCTCGCAGAATGCGGTCCTGCAACGGGGACGCACCCTGCAGAAAGATCTGGCCGGCTTGAACATGGGGCCGGTCAGCGGCCTCTTCCGCCGGCTCCAACGGGTCTTCCGTGATGCCCTGCAGGAGGAGGCCAAGCAGGCCTCACTGGTGACGGAAGGCGGACAAACCCGGTTGGACCGCAGTGTGCTGGAACGGCTTTATGGTCCGCTGCTGCACATCGTGCGCAATGCCGTCGCCCACGGGATCGAAAAACCCGGGACGAGGACGGCGCTTGGCAAACACGCCGAGGGTTTGGTGAAGCTTTCGGCCCAGCCCTTTTCCGACCATGTGCGCATCGAGGTCGCCGACGACGGGGCGGGCATCGATGGCGAAGCCGTCCGGCGCAGGGCCATCCAACGGGGGTTGTTGCCGGCGGACGCCCCCGCTCTACCAGATGAGGAAGTCATCCGCATCCTCTTCATGCCGGGATTCACCACCAAGGAAACCGTCAGCAGCGTGGCGGGCCGCGGGGTCGGTCTCGATGTGGTCAAGGAGGAGATCGAAAGCATGAATGGTTCGGTTTCAGTCCGGTTCACCGCCGGGGCCGGAGCCGTCTGGACCATCCGTGTACCGCTCAACCTTTCCGCTTCCGAAGCCCTCTTGGTTCGAGCGGGCGACATCAAGGTGGCCCTGCCCCTGTCCTACATTGTGCGTTGTCACCTGCTGCATGGTGAGGACTTTGAATCCCGTAACGGACGACTGGTCCTGGCGGCTTCCGGACTTCCTTATTTTGCCCTCCACGAGGTGCTGGGTTCCTCCGCCGGGGAAGATCCGACCCATGGGATCGAGGTGGATGGGGGATCCTCGCGAGCGGTGTTCGGAGTGCATGCGATCCTGACCCGGCGGGAAGTGGTCAGCCTCGATCCGGGCCCGCTGTTGCGACGTCTGCCGGTGCTCTCGGGCGTGGCCCCCGATTCCGATGGAACACTGCTGCCCTTGTTGCAGGTTCCGCTCATGCTTCGCCGTCTGGCTGGAGGGGAAATCGGACAGGCGGGCTCACTTGCTGTCCCGCCCCTGCGTGTGCTCGTGGTTGATGATTCGTCCAGTGTGCGGCTGGCCCACCGCCTCCTTTTGGAGAAGATCGGTTGGCAGGTCGAATTGTCGCCGGACGCGGAGGCGGCTCTGACCAGGGTAAAAGCCGGTGGCATCGACTTGGTCTTGACCGATCTGGAAATGCCGGGCCAGGACGGGCGCGGGTTGTTGCGCGCCATCCGGGCGGACCCTGCTCTGGCCGCAATTCCTGTGTTGATGGTCACTTCCCGCCGGGAGGATCGCACGGTCTCGGCCATCCTCGGGGAAGGCGCGGCGGCCTGCCTGAGCAAACCCCTGGATATCGGCCAGGTGGTCGCGGCGGTCTCACGCCTTGAACCCTGGAACCAGAACCCCTAGGATCACCCGGCATGCTTGTCGACTCCAACCTCGCCGCCGCGGAACGGGAACGTTGCCGTGAATTGCTGGTGCAACTCCCGTTGTTCGCGTGGTTGAAGGCCGAGCAGGTGCAAATGCTCGCCTCCCAGGCAGCCTCGGCTTCCTACCGGGAGGGGGAGCGGATCTATGCGCGGGGCAGCCGCAGCGAGGGCATTTACCTGGTCGCTTCCGGTGAGGTGACCTTTATTTCCGGACACGAAAACAACCCGGATGAACAGGACGCCAGCACGTGTGTGGAGGGTTCTTTTTTTGGCGAGATGTGCCTGATCGAGCCGAGGGTGCGCACTGCCGACGCCCGGGCCAGCCTGCCGACCAAGCTCTTCATCATCCGCATCGGGGTGTTGGAAAAACTGGCCACCCGCTACCCGGAACAATTCGCCGTTCTCGTCACCAATCTGGCCCGGGAACAGGCCAGACGTCTCCGCCAACTCAATTCCAAGCTCGCCCCGACGAGCGGGCAGGGAGGCACAGACCGATGAAAGCAACCCCGGCCTCCCCCGCCGCGGACAAGTTCGGTTCCCTGGGGACTTTCCGGGGATTCCCCCTCTTTCAGGGTTTGCCGGACGAAATCCTCCTGATGCTCTATGTTTCTGCGCGTGAATTCATCGCCCGGAAGGGTGAGGTGATCGTCCGGGAGGGTGACCCTGGTGAGGAATTGTTCATCGTCGGGGGTGGGGAAGTGGAAGTGGTGGTGGGCCATGGATCCGGGCAACCGGTGCGTTTGGCCGTTCTGGGGCAACAGGAGTGCTTCGGTGAGATGTGTGTCATCGAGCCGATGATGCGTTCGGCCACCGTGGTGGCGATCGACAGTGCGATGCTTTACGCACTGGGCAGCACCACGTTCAACAAGGTGTATGCGCTTTTCCCGCACTATCAGGCGGTCATCATGGCCAATCTGGCCCGGACCCTGGCCGGCAGGATACAGAAGATCGACCGGCTTTATTTCGACCGGGCGTATTGAGTCGCCGGACCCGTTAGAATAAGGCTTTACTTCCCGGTTTCCTCTGCAAGACTAGCGAATCGATCAATCGCTTCCCTCTGAAGCCAAGTAGTAGTGTTTCAGGCAGTTTCCTGGCCGCTCCCAAAGGTTCCCATGCGCGCCATACGCGCTCTTCACTCGTCAGCGGCCAGTCGTCAACAACCCAAAAGAAAGAAACACATGAAACTCTACGTAGGAAACCTCTCCTTCCAAACCACCGATACCGAATTGCGCGAGCACTTCGGCCAACACGGCTCCGTCACGGACGTCCATCTCGTCATGGACCGTGAAACCCAACGCCCCCGCGGCTTCGCCTTTGTCACCATGGGCAGCCCGGCCGAAGGCCAAGCGGCCATCAGCGCCCTCGACGGCCAACCCCTCGACGGACGTGACCTGACGGTCAATGAAGCCCGTCCGATGGAACCCCGCTCCGGCGGCGGTGGTGGTGGCGGCGGACGTCGTGACTTCGGCGGCGGTGATCGCCGTGGCGGCGGCGGTGGTGGTGGCGGATTCCGCGGACGCCGCTGATCCCGATCCCCGACCCATTCAAACGTCCGGTTCGCAAGAACCGGACGTTTTTTGTGCCCCGACCATGGTTACTACCAAATCAAATTGACTGGACGAGGGGTTCTTCCGGAGGGCGAGGCTCCCGCCGAGCCGGGTTCAGAGCATTTTGCACTTCATCTGCTGCTCGTGCCCATGCTCTTTCTCATGCTCGCGTTCCCAGGTATTGAGGAAATGAGTGCGGGATCAAATATGATAAACAAGATCGGCGCGAGCCCATGAAAGGGCCGGAGCCTAGAGCATTTTGCATTTAATTAGCTTCGTAAAAGCTGTACAGTGTTGGTGGTATCCCGTAGAAGATTGGGATGAAATCCTACAGTGCTGATTTGCGGGCCAAGATTATCAAGCGTCGTTCCAAGGGGGCGAGTGCGGCGG
>JANRJG010000033.1 GCA_033875315.1 Candidatus Methylacidiphilales bacterium | reverse complement strand
CTTACGCCGGGCTTGTGCAAGAACCTACGAAGAACTCATGCGGGCGGTCGCAGACTGCTTGTCACTGTTCACTCCACAAGAATGTATCAACTACTTCACTCATGCACATTATGTGTCTATATGATCCGGAAATGCTCTAGATTAAATGCAAAATGCTCTAAGCGCCGTCCCAAGGGGTCGGGATGACCACAACCTCCATCCCGGCGGCGCGGGCGCCTTCGATGCCTGGTTGCCCGTCTTCAAAGACCAGGCAGTCTTGTGGGGCCACGCCCATCCGTTCGGCGGCGAGCAGGAACATGTCCGGTGCCGGTTTACCCCGGACCACGTCCTCCGGAGTGATGATGATGGAGAAGACGTCACCCAGGCCGACCCATTTCAGGGTCTCGCCAGCCACCCGGCGCCAAGCGCCCGTGGCCACCGACACCGGATGGGTGCGGGCGATGGTGCGGGCGAACGTGGCCACCTCCGGGATCGGCTGCACGGCGGGTAGTTTTTCCAGGTAGAGGTCTTCCTTGCGGGTGGCGATTTGTTCCGGGTCGAGGGATAGGCCATGGATGGCATTGACCCGTTCGACCACGCCCCGGGTACTCAACCCGGCCCAGGAATAGTAGAGGTCGCGGGGGAAGGACAATCCGGGATGGAAGTCGTGGAAGGCAGCGCACCAGGCCTCGTAGTGGACCTGCATCGAGTCGGCCAGGGTGCCATCACAGTCGAAGATGAAACCGGCGAATTCCCGCCGTGGGAGTTGGAAGAGGGGCATATTGGACCCGTAGCCTTCCGCTTGTGGCCGTCGCTGTCAAACCCGGAGGAAAGCGCCTTGCCGCGCCCCGGGGGCGGGCCTAGTTTTCTAACTGATGCAGAATGCCATGACTTACGCTGATTTGGTGCCCAATGCCCAACTGGGCCATTACACCATTGTACAGCACGTGGCCGAAGGGGGGATGGGGCATGTCTACAAGGGCTTCGAGGCCAGCCTGAACCGCGAAGTCGCCATCAAAGTGCTCAAGCCGGAGCTGGCCTCGGAAAAGGACAAATTGGAGAGCTTTGACCGTGAAGCCCAGAGCATCGCCGCGCTGCGTCATCCCAACATCGTGCCGATCTACTTCGTCGGACACCAGGGAGACCTGCACTACTTTGTCATGCCCTTCGTCAGCGGCATCACCCTGGACGAGTGGATCGAGAGCGAGACCCCGCTCAGCACCGAGCAGGCCTTCTGGATCATGACCCAGGCCATCGAAGCTTTGGAGTGGGCCTACCGCCACAACATCGTCCACATGGACATCAAACCGTCGAATTTTCTCGTCGATGACAGCGGGGTCATTTACTTGACCGACTTCGGACTGGCTCACTCCCTGAGTGCGCCGCTCAAATCCGGGGGGGATTGTTTCGGCACCCCCGCCTACATGAGCCCCGAGCAGATCCTGCAGACGGCCACCGACCAGCGCAGCGACATCTACTCGCTGGGGGCCTCCCTGTACCATCTCCTGACCTGCCGGTTCCTCCACGATGGAGAGACGGTGAGTGAAATCGTGCGCGGTCATGTCGAAGGGGATTTTCCCCTGGCCGAGGCCCAGATGACCGGTCTGCCTCCCGGGTGGATTCATTTGCTTTACAAGATGACGCGCCGGCAGGTCGGGGATCGTTACCAGGATTATGCCGAGTTGCGGACCGCGCTGGAGCATGTCGATCTCCTCGGTCCGGTGACTCCGGAGGGTCAATCGACGGATGCGCCCCCCTCGGTTGTGCCCGTGCCCCTGCGCTCGAGTCTCCCGCGGGAGGAACTCTTCGGCATCCTCAGTCCGAAGTTCCGGGGTTGGGCCAAAAACGCCATCGACCTCGGGGCGGAAAACAAGAAGCAGGAGATCCTCAACGCCATTTCCAATCCGATGAAGCCGTTGCTGCTCAATCGCGCGGCCACCCATTTGAAGGAAATCGCCGAGGTTTCCGAAGTCAGCATGACCGACCTGGCCGATGCGCTCAACGCCCTGCCCGAGATCGAGAAGTTCATCATTGAACTGGCCCGTTGCGATTTGTACCGCACCGACGAGGAGAACCCGGGACGGAAAAAAGCGATCAAAACCGTGGGCGTTGACCTGTCGCGGCAGTTGGTCCTCTTCGGGATCGTGCTGCGGCAGGATTTCAAATCCAACCCCGAGTTTGACTGGCATCCCTACTGGCAGCACGCGGTCAACACCGGCGTGATCGCCCGGGTGGTCATGGAAATAGCCATGGGCGAGTACGTACCCGGTCGGGGCCGGGTGGAACCGGCGGGCAGCGGCGGGCTGACCAGCGTGTTGTCCCGTCACGCCCTCAGGAAGGCCAGAGACCAGGCCTTCCTGGCCGGTCTGATCCATGGCATTGGCAAGCTGGTGTTGGGGGAGATCATCCCCTTCCCCTATTACAACGCCCTGCGCTACGCCATGGACAACCAGTGCAGCCTGTCCGAAACCGAAACCCATTACTTCGGCATCAACCACCACGAAGCCGGGGCGGCCTGGCTGGAGGCACAGCGCTTTGACAGTGCCTACCGCCAGGTCGCCCTGCACTACGGGGCCTGCGGCCAGAAATCCCCGCTCCTGGCCAGCGCCGTCGGGGTGGCCCACCAAGTGGCCAAGGTCAACGGCTTCGGCTACTCCGGCAGCGCGGTGGTGGAATTCCGCGACCTCTGGAACTGCCGCGCCTGGCAGGAAGTGGTCAATGCCGCGCGTGCGGAGATGCCCGACCATTCAACCCTGGAGAACCAGTTTCTTCCCGCCACCGGCCGCATCCCCCTCCTCCAGATGCCGATCTACATTTGATCCCCGGTTCCCGCGGAAGGGAATGCGGGAGTTCGGTTGCCTTCTGCCCGCATCGGGCTATACCTTTTCTGCCATGCGAGTCACCCTCACGCGCGAATTCGGCTTCGACGCCGCCCAGTCGCTCACCATCTTTCCCGAAGGCCACAAGTGCCGCCAGCTGCACGGGCATTCCTTCACCCTGCAGGTTTCCGCCGAGGGGGAGGTCGATCCCGCCACCGGACTGCTCTTCGACCACGCACGGATCAAGGAAGCGGCCCAGCCTTTTGTCGATGAACTCGACCACCGTTACCTCAACGAAATCCCCGGATTGGAAAACCCCACCATCGAGGTCATGTGCAAGTGGTTCTGGGACCGGATCAAACCCCGGCTCCCGGAATTGAGCGAGATCATGATCCTCGAGACCCCCCGTGCGTGGTGCCGCTACCGTGGGGATTGAAGCCGCCTCCGTGAAGCAGTTCCTCACCCTCACCCTCATCGGGAAAGACAAATCCGGGGTCATCGCCTCGGTCACCCAGACCCTTTTCCAGCACAAGGCCAATATCGAAGCGCTGGAAGAACAAGTCACCCGCGGACGCTTCAGCATGACCTTGCAGGCTTCCTGGTCGGCGGAAGATTTCGAGGAAAAGAAAGTCCGCTCCGCCCTGGGTGCACTGGCCGTGCGGCTGGGCATGGAATTGAAGCTGCATTTCAGCGCCCGCGGACGCCGCCAGCGCCTGGCCATCCTCGTCACCCGTGAACCGCACGCCCTGGAAGCCCTCCTGGCCGCGGTGCGGGCCCGCCGCCTGGCCGCCGATCCCGTGGTGGTCATCGGCAACCGCCCCGATCTCAAGCCACTGGCGCAAAAAGCCGGCATCCCCTTCGTCCATGTGCCGTTCACCGAACGGGCCCTGGCCGAGAAGCGCGTGCTGGAAGAGCTGGAAAAAGCCGGTGCGGATTTCATCGTCCTGGCCCGTTTCATGAAGATCCTCTCGCCGGACTTCGTCTGGCGCTGGAAGAACAAGATCATCAACATCCATCCCTCCCTCCTGCCCGCTTTTCCCGGGGCCTCGGCCTACCGGCAGGCCTACGAGAAGGGGGTCAAAGTCGTCGGGGTCACAGCGCACTTTGTCACCCCCGACCTCGACCAGGGTCCGATCATCTGCCAGGAGGCCTTCAAAACCAAGCCGGGGGAATCCCTGGCCGGCATCGTCAAGCGCGGTCAGGCCGCGGAAGCACGCGCCTTGTTGCGCGCGGTCCAGCTCTACCTCCGCAAACGTCTGGATGTGCACTGGGGCCGGGTCTACGGCGTTTGAAGCCGTAGTCCGATGGCTGCTTGGCATCGCCGGGCCAGGCCGTAAGCTAGTTGTATGGTCGTGAGTCCCCCTCCTCCGCCCCCGCCGGTCCGGCGGTTGCCGTTGCGCCCGTCCGGGAGCGACACCCCCGGTCTTTCCACCCGGCGGGTGTGGGTGTTCATCGCCGCCTCGATCTTCCTGCACCTGCTCCTGCTTCTCTTGATTTTTTCCGGCTTGTTTTCCCGGTTGCGGGTGCCGGAGATCCAAGCCCGCCCGGACCGGTTGACCCTGACCTTGGTGCCCCAATCGCCCACCCCTCCAGCCCAGGCTCCGTCCCTTTCCGCCCAGGCCCGGGGCGAATCGACCTTCCTCGACACCAGCGGATTGACCCCGATCCCGGCTCCGGAACCTAACGCAGCATTCGAAGGGGAAACCAATACCGCCGCCCTGAGCCGGCTGCCCGGGGAGGGGAATCCGGCCCTGCCCAACCAACAGGGCGAGGCGCGGTCCGGCCTGGAATTTTTCAACTCGCAGTACAGCCCGGAGCAGGCCGTGCCGCTCACCCCCCCGCCCGCCCCGGAACCCCTTCCCAACCCCACTCCCAAGCCCCCCCAGGATTCCGCCGAAAACCCGGCCTCCCGATCCGGGGTGAAGGAAAACCTCCGGGCCAATACCTCGGCGCGCATCCAAATGGCCGATGCGGAAATGGAAAAAGAAAGAGAAAGAGAGCGGGAACGGGAGAAGGAAAAAGAGAAAGCCCGGGAGGCCAACCGGAAGGAGAGTCGCCCGGCCGCCCAGCCATCCCAGGAAACATCCGCCGCACCGGCTTCGTTTTCCGCCTACAAGCGCGAGAACCGCATCGAGGGGGGCGCGCCCCGGGGGGATTCCAATTCCGCCTCGGCGCGCGAATCCGAGATCGGGCGCTACAAGGCCAAGCTTTACCGGGCCATTGGTTCCCGATGGTACCAATACATCCACCAGGACAACGGCACCATCAGTCTGGGCGTCGTCCGCCTCCGCTTCTACGTCCGCAAGGACGGCGTCATCCAGCCCCCGGAAGTCATCGAAGGCATCCAGCACTCCGCCCTGCTGGCGGTGTCCCGGCGTTCGGTCATGGAGGTGAGCGGCCAGTTGGAGCCGTTTTCCGAAAACATGCGCCAGCAATTGGGCGACGGCTACTACGAAGAAGTCAGCTTTTCGATTTATTGATCCAGTCCGGGCTTAGAGCATTTCCGGATCATATAGACACATAATGTGCATGAGTGAAGTAGTTGATACATTCTTGTGGAGTGAACAGTGACAAGCAGTCTGCGACCGCCCGCATGAGTTCTTCGTAGGTTCTTGCACAAGCCCGGCGTAAGA